>NZ_JBSFMS010000042.1:0-53259 GCF_053599675.1 Streptomyces sp. NPDC000880
GGCCCCGAACGCACTCAGCGCTTCCGGCACCGGCTGGAAGAAGGTCTCGCCGCCCGAGGCGACCGGCCTTCTCGTCCCTCATGGAGGTGTGCCAGATGACCAGTACGGTCCCCGCGTCCTTGACCCGTTCGGCCGAAGGCTCTGCCTTGCAGGCTGTTTTCCTCGACATGGACGGCACCCTCGTGGACACCGAAGGTTTCTGGTGGGACGCGGAGGTGGAGGTCTTCGCCGATCTCGGCCACGAGCTCGACGAGGCATGGCGGGACGTGGTGGTCGGCGGCCCCATGACGCGCAGCGCCGGTTATCTCATCGAGGCGACCGGCGCGGACATCACGCTGCCCGAGCTGACCGTGCTGCTCAACGACCGTTTCGAGGACCGCATCGGGCGCGGTGTGCCGCTGATGCCGGGCGCTGCCCGGCTGCTCGCCGAACTCGCCACACACGAGGTGCCCACCGCTCTGGTCTCCGCCTCCCACCGCCGCATCATCGACCGCGTCCTCGCCTCCCTCGGTCCCCAGCACTTCGCGCTCTCGGTCGCGGGTGACGAGGTCTCGCGCACGAAACCGCACCCGGACCCCTATCTGCTGGCCGCCCGGGGGCTGGGCGCGGAACCGGCGAGATGCGCCGTCATCGAGGACACAGCGACCGGTGTGGCGGCCGCGGAGGCGGCCGGCTGCCGGGTGGTCGCCGTGCCGTCCGTGGCGCCGATCGCGGCCGCCTACGGCAGGGTGGTCGTACGTTCACTCGAAGAAGTGGACCTTGGTTTTCTGCGCACCCTCATCACCTCGATGAACTGATGCGTATACGGTCCGTGTTTCTCCCCCGATTCGACAATGGGTTTCCTGGCGTGACGTTCGTCACTCTGAGTGGTCACGCAGAGGTTCGCCCGGATCGCCCCGCACGCTGACCAGGGGGGCTGGGCCTGCCCTTGTGTCCGCATTGGTGGAGCGTTGTACGAATCATTCCGTCGCGGGCATGTCCGCCCACGGGCGGAGCTGATTACGGAGCGATTACGATCCCAACTCGGTCCTGGTCACGCTTTCCTGACGTCTCCGACTAGTCTCATCGCGAGTACTTCGCCGCTCAACGATGTATCCCGGCGGTTGCCAAGCCATCCGGAACGCAGGACCGATCGTTCTGTTTTCCCGGCCCGATCGCACCGCTCAGAACGGGCGGCCGCGGCGGAGTCCCCCGTACAGATTGCTGTATCCCAGTGCCGGATGAGGGAGAACGTCCCGGATGAACCGTAAGACTTTGGTGCTGCCGGCCGTGGTCGGCCTGCTCGCGCCCGTGCTCGTCGCCTGCGGCGGCACGGACGGCGGGTCCGGCGGCAAAGACGCCATTGTCGTGGGTACCACGGACCAGTTCATCGCCACCGCGGACGCGCCCGCGCCCCTCGACCCGGCCTACGCGTACGACACCGGCGCCTGGAACGTGCTCCGGCAGACCCTTCAGACGCTGATGCACGCTCCGCTCGGCGGCGGCGAGCCGGTGCCCGACGCGGCCCAGTCGTGCAGCTTTACGGACACGGTCAGCGAGAGCTACCGCTGCAAGCTGCGCAGCGGGCTGAACTTTGCTGATGGCACCCCCGTCACCGCCGAGGACGTGAAGTTCTCCATCGAGCGCGTGGTGGACATCGACGCCGACAACGGTACGGCCGCCCTGCTCGCGAACATCGACACCATCGAGACCAACGACGACGAGGTGGTCTTCCACCTCTCCACGCCGGACGCGACGTTCCCGTACAAGCTCTCGACGCCGGCCGCCGCCATCGTCAGCAAGAAGAACTACGACGGCAAGAAGCTCCGCGAGGGCTTCGAGGTCGACGGCTCCGGCCCGTACACCATGAAGACCGAGGCCAAGGGCGGTCAGATCGCCAAGGTCATCTTCACCAGGAACCCCTTCTACCAAGGTGACGTCAAGCTCCGCAACGACAAGGTCGAGCTGCGGTCCTTCGCGGACGCCGACTCGATGGGCAAGGCGCTCGACTCCGGCGACATCGACATCATGACCCGTGCGATGTCTCCCGAGCAGATCAGGGATCTGTCCGCGAACCCCAAGAAAGGCATCGAGCTCACCGAGATGCCGGGTCTGGAGATCCGCTACCTCGCCTTCAACACCAATGACCCGTCGGTGAAGAACAAGGCAGTCCGGCAGGCCATGGCCGCGGTCGTCGACCGCGGCCAGATCGCCGGCGAGGTGTACGGCGCCACCGCCGAGCCGCTCTACTCGCTCATCCCGTCGAGCATCGCGGCGCACACCAACTCCTTCTACAACAAGTACGGCGAGCCGAGCCGCACGAAGGCCGCGGACATCCTGCGCGCAGCCGACATCACCACGCCGGTGAAGCTGAAGCTCCACTACACCAGCGACCACTACGGCGCCGGTACGGCCAAGGAGTTCGAGGCGCTCAAGAACCAGCTGAACGCCACCAAGCTCTTCGACGTCACCATCGAGGGCACCGAGTGGGCGAAGTTCCGTCCGGCCCAGAAGCGCGGCGACTACGCCGTATACGGTCTTGGCTGGTTCCCCGACTTCCCGGACCCGGACAACTACATCGCCCCGTTCCTGGACAAGGGCAACTTCCTCAACACCCCGTACGTGAGCACCGTGGCGCGGGAGCTCATCCCGCAATCGCGCCGTGCCGCCGACCGGACCGCCGCGTCCGACGCCTTCACGCAGATACAGGAGATCGTCGCCGCTGACGTGCCGTTCCTGCCGCTGTGGCAGGGCAAGCAGTACGTCGCCGCCCGCACCGGCGTCACCGGCGTCGAGCGGGTACTCAACTCCAGCTCGGACCTGCAGCTTTGGGAGTTGGGCCGGGGAGCTGTCTGACCCGTACCATTTGGCGGGGCACATCGCCGCCCTCCGTACAAGGGAACAGAGGCACGGTTCGGTGAAGACAGGTAACAAGTGGCTGGCCACCCCGCTCGTGGCGGGGCTGGCGGCCGGTCTGTTGAGCGGCTGCGGCAATCAGAACGATGGTGGCGCCTCCGGCGACAGCGGCTCGCTGGTCATCGGAATGTCGGACGAGGTCCTGGCCACAGACCCGGCGGCAGGCTATGACCCGGGTTCCTGGCTGTTGTTCAATAACGTCTTCCAGTCGCTGCTCAGCTTCCCCAAGGGCAGTTCCACCCCGGAGCCGGAGGCAGCCGAGCGCTGCACATTCGAGAAGGGTGGCAGCACGGTCTACCGCTGCACACTGCGCGACGGCCTGGAGTTCAGCAACGGGAACAGCCTGACCTCGGAGGATGTGAAGTTCTCCTTCGAGCGTGTGCGGAAGATCGCCAGCGACGCGGGCCCCATGCCTCTGCTCTCCACCATCGACAAGATCGAGACGCCGGACGAGAAGACGGTCGTCTTCGAGCTGAAGGCCCCCGACGCCACCTTCCCGAGCAAGATCGCCTCGGGTGCCGGCTCCATCGTCGACCACCGCGAGTACCAGGCCGACGCGCTGCGCACCGACGGCAAGGCAGTCGGCTCGGGTCCCTACAAGCTCGACTCGTACGGCAAGGACGAGGCTGTCTTCTCGCTCAATTCCGGATACAAGGGCACCGCCAAGGCGCAGAACTCGGGCATAACGCTGAAGTTCTTCCACAGCGACCAGAAGGCGCTGGCGTCGGCCCTCGGTGAGGGCCGGGTCGACATCGCCTACCGAGGACTGTCCGCGGGTGACATATCCGGACTCCAGGGCTCGGCGTCGGCCGATGCCAGGGGGATCGAGGTCGTCGAGGGAACCAGCGCCGAGGTGCAGCACCTGGTCTTCAACCTCAACGACCCGGTCGTCGGCAAGCTCGGGGTGCGCAAGGCCATTGCGTATCTCATCGACCGCGACGCCCTGGTCCGGGACGTCTACCAGTCCACGGCGACCTCCCTCTACTCGATCATCCCGGCCGGCATCGCCGGTCACAACACCGCGTACTTCGATCTGTACGGCGGCAGCCCGCATCCGGAGAAGGCGAAGCAGGCGCTGCGCTCCGCCGGCATCAGCGGCAAGGTGAAGCTCACCCTCTGGTCCACGCCGAGCCGCTACGGCCCCGCCACCGACCAGGAGTTCGAGGCGATCGCCAAGCAGCTCAACGACAGCGGGCTGTTCGACGCGACGGTGCAGTCGGTCAGTTTCGAGCAGTACGAGAAGGACATCGCGGCCGGTAAGTACGGCGTCTATGTGAAGGGCTGGGTCCCCGACTACCCCGACGCCGACAACTTCACGCAGCCCTTCTTCGGCGAGGGCAACGTCCTCGGCAACCACTACGAGAACAAGCGGATCACCGGCTCGATCCTCCCCAAGACCGCCGCCGCCACCGACCGGGCCGCCACCGACCAGGAGTACGGCGAGCTCCAGGACCTGGTCGCGGCGGAACTGCCGATCCTGCCGCTCTGGCAGGGCAAGCAGTACGCCGTGGCCTACGGCAACATCACAGGCCTGGAGTGGACCCTGGACGCCTCGACCGTCTTCCGGTTCTGGGAGATCAGGAGGACCTGACGGCTCAGCCGCCGGCGCCCTGTCCGCTCACTGGGCGCCGGGGGACACCAGGCACGTCTGCTCACTGGGCGCCGGGGCGCACCAGACCGCTCTCGTACGCGTACACCGCGGCCTGCACCCTGTCGCGCAGGCCCAGCTTCGTCAGCACATGGCCCACATGCGTCTTGACGGTGGTCTCGCTGACGAACAGATCCGCTGCGATCTCGGCATTGGACAGCCCCCGCGCGACCAGCTTGAGCACCTCCACCTCGCGCTCGGTCAGGGTGTGCAGCGTGTTCGGGACCGCCTCCTCGCCGGACGGCAGATGGTCCGCGTACTTGTCAAGCAGCCGGCGCGTGATGCTCGGGGCCAGCATCGCCTCGCCCGCCGCCACCACCCGGATCGCCTGGACCAGCTCATTGGCGGGCGCGTCCTTCAGCAGGAAGCCGCTCGCGCCGGCCCGCAGCGCCTCCACCACGTACTCATCGAGGTCGAAGGTGGTCAGCACCAGCACCTTCGCCGGGCCGTCGCGCCCGGGGCCGGTGATCTGCCGGGTCGCCTCGACGCCGTCCATCCGGGGCATCCGGATGTCCATCAGCACCACATCAGGCTGCAGCGCACGCACCTGGTCGAGGGCCTGGAGACCGTCCCCGGCCTCGCCGACGACCGCGAGGTCCTGCTCCGCCTCCAGGATCATCCGGAAGCCGGTGCGCAGCAGCGGTTGGTCGTCGACCAGTAGGACGCGGATAGCCACGGGTACTCCTTCGCTTAGACCGGGCCCATTCTGCCCTGGTCATCCTCGGCCGAAGCGGTCGGGGAAATGCTCAGCGGATATACCGGGGGAGTGCCGCCGAATTCCGGACAGACCGCCTGGTGGTCGCACCAGCCGCACAGCTTCGTCGGCCGCGGCCGCCAGTCACCCGACTCGGTGGCCTGCCTGATCGCGTCCCACAGCGCCAGCAGCTTGCGCTCCATACGCTCCAGGTCCGCAGGGGCCGGGTCGTACGTCAGCACATCGCCGCTGCCCAGATACACCAGTTGCAGCCGGCGCGGCACGACGCTTTTCAGCCGCCAGATCACCAGCGCGTAGAACTTCATCTGGAACAGCGCGCCCTCGCTGTACTCCGGGCGCGGGGCCTTGCCCGTCTTGTAGTCGACGATCCGCACCTCGCCGGTGGGCGCCACATCGACCCGGTCGATGACCCCGCGCAGCCGCAGCCCCGACTCCAGCTCCGTCTCGACGAACATCTCCCGTTCGGCGGGCTCCAGGCGGGTCGGATCCTCCAGCGAGAACCACCGCTCCACCAACTGCTCCGCCTCGCCCAGCCAGCGCGTCAGCCGCTCGCCCTCGGCGTCCTGGGCGAAGAGCTCGGCCAGCTCCGGCTTGGACTCGAGCAGCCGGTCCCACTGGCCCGGGATCAGGGCCTTGGCACGCGGAGCCGTGCGCTCCGCCGCCGGGGCGTCGAAGAGCCGCTCCAGCACCGCATGCACCAGCGTGCCGCGGGTAGCCGCCTCGCTGGGCTTCTCGGGCAGCTTGTCGATCACCCGGAACCGGTACAGCAGGGGACACTGCATGAAGTCGCTCGCCCGCGACGGCGACAACGATGTGGGCTGCTGACTCGTACTCATGACTCAGACCCTACGACCCGCCACTGACAGCGAGCGGAATACCATCAACCTCAGACCCTCGCGCACTGCATGATCGAGCGAGCGACGCATTCGCAACGAAAGGGACCCGTGAACGAGGACGACACGAGCGGTGAGCGCGGGCGGTCGCAGTCCGGTACGGGGGGAGCGAGCCCCGAGGGAGGCAAGCCGCGACGCTCCGACGGTCCCGGCGGCGGCATTCTGATGGGCCGTCCCTTCGGAGTGCCGGTCTACGTCGCCCCCAGCTGGTTCATCGTCGCGGCCCTCATCACCTGGGTCTTCGGCGGTCAGCTCGACCGCGTGCTCCCCGAGCTCGGCGGCTTGCGCTACCTCGTCTCCCTCTTCTTCGCGGTCGCCTTCTACGCCTCCGTACTCGTCCACGAACTGGCCCACACCATCGCCGCGCTGCGCTTCAAACTGCCGGTGCGCCGCATCCAGCTGCAGTTCTTCGGCGGCGTCTCGGAGATCGAAAAGGAGTCCGAGACACCGGGCCGCGAGTTCATCCTCGCCTTCGTCGGGCCGCTGCTCTCGCTCGTGCTGGCAGGCCTCTTCTACCTCGGCCTGCAGGCCGTGGAGCCCGGCACGGTCCCGGGTGTGCTGCTGGCCGGCCTGATGATCTCCAACCTCATCGTCGCCGCGTTCAATCTGCTGCCCGGGCTGCCGCTCGACGGCGGCCGGATGCTGCGTGCCGTCGTCTGGAAGATCACTGGCAAGCCGATGTCGGGCACCGTCGCCGCGGCCTGGGTCGGCCGGGCGCTGGCCGTCGCCGTCCTCATCGGCCTGCCGCTGCTCACCCACACCGGTGCACTCGGCAACGCCACCGAGGACATCGGCGGCATGGAGACGGTCACCGATGCGCTGCTCGCCGCGATTCTGGCCGC
This sequence comes from Streptomyces sp. NPDC000880, assembly GCF_053599675.1. Classification (NCBI taxonomy): domain Bacteria; kingdom Bacillati; phylum Actinomycetota; class Actinomycetes; order Kitasatosporales; family Streptomycetaceae; genus Streptomyces; species Streptomyces sp. NPDC000880. The sequence goes on from NZ_JBSFMS010000042.1 coordinate 6,994, forward strand.
GATCATCTGGACCGGCGCGGGCAACAGCCTGCGCATGGCGCGGCTGCGCGAACACCTCCCCGAGCTGGAGGCCCGTACGCTCACCAGGCGCGCCGTTCCCGTGGAGTCCGACACCCCGCTCTCCGAGGCCCTGCGCCGCGCCAACGAGGCGGGGGCCCGCGCGCTGGTCGTCGTCGACGGCCACGGTGAGCCGAAGGCCCTGGTCCGCGAGACGGCGATCGTCGGCGTCCCGGAACACCGCCGCCCGTGGGTGGCGGTCAGCGGCCTCGCCCAGGATCTGACGGAGGGCATGAAGATCCCGGCCGAACTGGCGGGCGAGGCCCTCCTCGACAAGCTGAGGGCGTCTCCGGCGACGGAGTACCTGGTGGTCGAGGAGACGGGCGAGATCTACGGCGTACTGTCCACGGCGGACGTGGAGCGTGCCTTCGTAGCAGCGATGGCGCGGCCGTCTTCCTGAAGGCACCGCTGAGGCGGGTGGTCCGCGGGGCCGACAGGGGCCGGTAGGCTGGTCACATGTCCGAACCGACCGGTGCCGCCCGCCGACGCGGGCCCTTCAAGGTCGGGGACCAGGTCCAGCTCACCGACCCCAAGGGACGCCACTACACGTTCACGCTCGAGGCCGGGAAGAATTTCCACACCCACAAGGGTTCCTTCCCGCACGACGAGCTGATCGGCGCTCCCGAGGGCAGTGTTGTCCGTACCACGGGAAACGTCGCCTACCTCGCGCTGCGCCCCCTGCTCCCCGACTACGTCCTGTCCATGCCCCGCGGCGCCGCCGTGGTCTACCCCAAGGACGCGGGGCAGATCCTGGCCTTCGCCGACATCTTCCCCGGCGCGCGCGTCGTCGAGGCGGGGGTGGGCTCCGGCTCGCTGAGCAGCTTCCTGCTGCGCGCCATCGGCGACCACGGCATGTTGCACTCCTACGAGCGCCGCGAGGACTTCGCCGAGATCGCCCAGCAGAACGTGGAGCGCTACTTCGGCGGCCCGCACCCCGCCTGGCAGCTCACCGTCGGCGACCTCCAGGACAACCTGACCGACGCCGACGTCGACCGCGTGATCCTGGACATGCTCGCCCCCTGGGAGTGCCTGGAGGCCGTTTCCAAGGCGCTCGTCCCCGGCGGCATCCTCTGCTGCTACGTCGCGACCACCACCCAGTTGGCGCGGACCGTGGAGTCCATCCGCGAGATCGGCTGCTTCGCCGAACCGCAGCCCTGGGAGTCGATGATCCGCAACTGGCACGTCGAAGGCCTGGCCGTCCGCCCCGACCACCGGATGATCGGCCACACCGGCTTCCTCCTCACCGCCCGCCGTCTCGCCGACGGTGTGGAGCCCCCGATGCGCCGCCGCCGTCCCGCCAAGGGCGCGTACGGCGAGGACTACGAAGGCCCCAACAAGGGCTGACACCCGCACAACGTGACGACGCCGCCGCTGAGTTCCCGCGACACCACAGGGAACTCGGCGGCGGCGTCCTCATGTTGACCGTTTCTTGACGAGCACATTCGGACCCCGCTGTTCCGCACCCGCTGTGACGTATGGCACTATGCAGGCCACCCCCACCGGACCGCCGTCACAGGAGACATCCCGCGTGCAGACCTCCGTCGTCCCGGACCTCGCGCACACCCACGCCCGCCCGGTGCACTGGATGGCCACGGCGACGGCGATGGCCGCGGTCGTCGCGGCCGCCGGACTGCTGCAGCCCCGGGCCGCCACCGCGTCCCAGGCGGGCGCGCCCGGGACCGGCAGCGGTGCCGCCGCGGCCCCCGATCCGGCAGGCGTGCAGCTCCCGCTGGAGTGCGGCGGGGCGAAGAACGTCGTGACCGACAAGGCTTCGGGCGACCTCGACGGCGACGGCAGCCCCGAGACCGTGGCCGTGGCCCGGTGCGACGCCGGCTCCGGCACTCCGCCGAGCGGCGTGTACGTACTGACCCAGGGCAGAGGTACGGGTCCGCACGTCGTCGCGACGCTGCTCGAGCCCGCGCAGAAGCTCTCCGTCAAAGACTTCGCCGTACGTGACGGGGCGGTTACTGCGACTCTGCTCGGCTACTCCTCGCCGGACGTGCCGAGCTGCTGTCCCGACCAGCAGGAGAAGGTCAAGTGGCAGTGGCAGGGCGGGAAGTTCGTCCGCACCGCCATGGCGCAAGCACGGAGTATGTGATCCGTCACTCTGCGTCGGGGCCGTAGACTTCGACCCTGTCCGAAACGCGACGCACATGGATGCAGTCGCCCGGGCACTCCTTCGCGGAGTCCACGACGTCCTTCAGGAGCGGCAGTGGTACGGGCGTTGTGGCGCCCGGGTTCTGGAGCAGTTCGTCCTCGCCGCTCTTCACATACGCGAGCCCGTCGATGTCCAGCTCAAAGACCTCGGGGGCGTACTGCGCACAGATCCCGTCCCCGGTGCAGAGGTCCTGGTCGATCCAGACCTCCAGGGCCTCCCCGACGCTGTCGGTGGGCGCCTCGTGCCGCACGGTCATATCTCCTGCCGTTTCCTTCGTCGGGTGTAGCAATGTGAAGCAAGTCGTGCCAGCCCTGACGGGTGTTGAACGCTTCGACGATACAACCGCCCGCTTTCCGATGTTGATGGGTGGGTATTCCCCTGGCGTGAGGGAGAGCGCAAGGGTGAAGATCGGACACACCTCTACCGTCTTTGTGATCTAGGGGTTTCAATCACCACCCGTCCAGGTAGGGTCAGGAAGCGTCCAGCTCCCCATGGAGGAGGTGAGGACCGTGGCAGCCCACGACGACGACATCAACCGCGGCATCCGGCCGGGGCGAGGGTCTGAAGACCCCGCCGGCCAGGTTGCCTATCTCGAGCAGGAAATCGCCGTCCTGCGCCGCAAGCTCGCCGACTCTCCGCGTCATACGAGGATTCTCGAAGAGCGGATCGTCGAGTTGCAGACCAATCTGGCCGGCGTTTCCGCACAGAATGAGCGGCTCGCCAATACGCTCCGTGAGGCCCGCGACCAGATCGTGGCCCTCAAGGAGGAGGTCGACCGGCTCGCTCAGCCGCCGGCCGGCTTCGGTGTCTTCCTGCAGGCCAACGAGGACGGCACCTGCGACATCTTCACCGGGGGCCGCAAGCTCCGGGTGAACGTCAGCCCCAGCGTCGAGCTCGACGAGCTCAGGCGCGGCCAGGAAGTCATGCTCAACGAGGCGCTCAACGTGGTCGAGGCCATGGAGTTCGAGCGCGCCGGGGACATCGTCACCCTCAAGGAGATTCTCGAGGACGGCGAGCGCGCCCTGGTGCTCGGGCACACCGACGAGGAACGGGTGGTGCGGCTTGCGGACACGCTGCTGGACACCACCATCCGTCCCGGTGACGCCCTGCTGCTCGAGCCCCGCTCCGGCTACGTCTACGAAGTGATCCCGAAGAGCGAGGTCGAAGAGCTCGTCCTCGAAGAGGTCCCGGACGTCGACTACGACAAGATCGGCGGTCTGGGCGGCCAGATCGAGATGATCCGCGACGCGGTCGAGCTTCCGTACCTCCACCCGGACCTCTTCAAGGAGCACGAACTGCGGCCGCCGAAGGGCATCCTGCTCTACGGCCCGCCCGGATGCGGCAAGACGCTGATCGCGAAGGCCGTTGCCAACTCCCTTGCCAAGAAGGTCGCCGAGGTGACCGGCCAGCCCGCGGGGAAGAGCTACTTCCTCAACATCAAGGGCCCCGAGCTCCTCAACAAGTACGTCGGTGAGACCGAGCGGCACATCCGCCTCGTCTTCCAGCGTGCCCGGGAGAAGGCGAGCGAGGGTACCCCCGTCATCGTCTTCTTCGACGAGATGGAATCTCTCTTCCGCACCCGTGGTTCCGGCGTCAGCTCGGACGTGGAGAACACCATCGTCCCGCAGTTGCTCGCCGAGATCGACGGTGTGGAGGGTCTGGAGAACGTCATCGTCATCGGCGCCTCCAACCGCGAAGACATGATCGACCCCGCGATCCTGCGCCCCGGCCGACTCGATGTGAAGATCAAGATCGAGCGTCCGGACGCGGAGGCCGCAAGGGACATCTTCGCCAAGTACCTGACGGCCTCGCTGCCGCTGCACTCGGACGACCTGTCCGAGCACAATGGCTCCAAGGAAGCCGCGGCGCACGCGATGATCCAGTCCGTCGTCGAGCAGATGTACGCGGAGTCCGAGGAGAACCGCTTCCTCGAGGTCACGTACGCCAACGGCGACAAGGAAGTCCTGTACTTCAAGGACTTCAACTCCGGCGCGATGATCCAGAACATCGTCGACCGGGCCAAGAAGATGGCCATCAAGGCCTTCCTCGACCACAACCAGAAGGGCCTTCGGGTCTCCCATCTCCTCCAGGCATGCGTGGACGAGTTCAAGGAGAACGAGGACCTGCCGAACACCACCAACCCGGACGACTGGGCCCGGATCTCCGGCAAGAAGGGCGAGCGGATCGTGTTCATCCGCACCCTTGTCACCGGAAAGCAGGGCGCGGACACCGGACGTTCCATCGACACGGTGGCGAATACCGGTCAGTACCTGTAGAACGCAGACCGGCTGCGGATGCTGGGGGTCCCCCGCCGAGGGCAGGGGGACGGCATCCGCAGCCGAATGCTTTTCTGACAGGTCCAGCCATACCGGAGCAATGACGAAATTGATCTCCCCACCAGTGCAGAGGCGTTCTAGGCTCTTCGGTACCACCGAGTCGCGCAGTGCGGGGACGGGCACCGCACAGGCACCGGAGAGACAGCGGTACTTGAGCGTCGTTCCCGGAGGGGAGCGCCGCCGGGCAAGGAGGGCCGCATGACCGTACGGCGAGTAATGGGCATCGAGACGGAGTACGGCATCTCCGTCCCGGGGCACCCGAACGCCAATGCCATGCTCACCTCGTCCCAGATCGTCAACGCCTACGCGGCGGCGATGCACAGGGCGCGGCGCGCCCGCTGGGACTTCGAGGAGGAGAATCCGCTGCGGGACGCCCGCGGCTTCGACCTCGCCCGCGAGGCCGCCGACTCCAGCCAGCTCACCGACGAGGACATCGGCCTGGCCAATGTGATCCTCACCAACGGTGCACGGCTGTACGTCGACCACGCGCACCCCGAGTACAGCTCACCCGAAGTCACCAACCCGCTCGACGCCGTCCTGTGGGACAAGGCGGGCGAGCGGATCATGGCGGAGGCCGCCGAGCGCGCGGCCCAGCTCCCCGGCGCCCAGCCGATCCACCTGTACAAGAACAACACCGACAACAAGGGCGCGTCCTACGGGACGCACGAGAATTACCTGATGAAGCGGGAGACCGCCTTCTCGGACATCGTGCGCCACCTGACGCCGTTCTTCGTGTCCCGGCAGGTCGTCACCGGTGCCGGACGGGTCGGAATCGGCCAGGACGGCCATGAACACGGCTTCCAGATCAGCCAGCGCGCCGACTATTTCGAGGTCGAGGTCGGGCTCGAGACCACGCTGAAGCGGCCCATCATCAACACCCGCGACGAGCCCCACTCCGACGCCGAGAAGTACCGCCGGCTGCATGTGATCATCGGCGACGCGAATCTGTCCGAGATCTCGACCTACCTCAAGCTGGGCACGACGGCCCTGGTCCTGTCGATGATCGAGGACGGCTTCATCGCGGTGGACCTGGCGGTCGACCAGCCGGTACGCACCCTGCACCAGGTCTCCCACGACCCGACCCTCAAGCGCCTGGTCACGCTGCGCAGCGGCCGGACACTCACCGCGGTCCAGCTCCAGATGGAGTACTTCGAGCTGGCCCGCAAGTACGTCGAGGAGCGCTTCGGCGCGGACGCCGACGACCAGACCAAGGACGTCCTGGTGCGTTGGGAGGACACCCTCAACCGGCTCGAGAACGACCCGATGAGCCTGTCCGGGGAGCTGGACTGGATCGCCAAGAAGGAGCTCATGGAGGGCTACCGGCGACGGGACGGCCTCGGCTGGGACGCGGCGCGGCTGCACCTGGTGGACCTCCAGTACGCCGACGTACGCCCCGAGAAGGGCCTGTACAACCGGCTGGCGGCCCGCGGCAAGATGAAAAGGCTGCTGGACGAGCCGGACGTCGTACGGGCCGGGACGAAGCCCCCTGAGGACACCCGGGCGTACTTCCGTGGCCGCTGCCTGGAACAGTACGCCGACGATGTGGCCGCGGCCTCCTGGGACTCGGTCATCTTCGATCTGCCCGGCCGTGACTCGCTGCAGCGGGTCCCGACCCTGGAACCGCTGCGAGGCACCCGCAACCACGTCAAGGAGCTGCTGGACCGGTGCCGCACCGCGGAAGACCTGGTCCGGGTGCTGTCCGGGGGCTGAAATGGTTCTCGTCCGGGAATCATCGAGGTGGTCCCCGGACGTTGAGGCAAGTGCGGGGCCGATGTCGGACCCGGCTTGTAGGGTCTGATCTTGACCGAACGAACTCACGTCAGGGCAAACCGAGCGGGGTGAGGGATATGGCGACCAAGGACACCGGCGGCGGGCAGCAGAAGGCCACGCGTTCCACTGAGGAGACCGAGGAGCAGACGCAGGAGGCGCAGGCTTCGGAGGACCTCAAGGAGCGCCAGGACAAGCTGTCGGACGACGTCGACTCCGTACTGGACGAGATCGACGACGTCCTCGAGGAGAATGCAGAGGACTTCGTGAGGTCGTTTGTCCAAAAGGGCGGAGAGTAAGTCTCGTTGTCCGTCCCGGGCCGTCGGCGAAAGCCGGTGGCACCGGGGCGGATGACCGGCGACGGCGCGGGTAAGGTCCGTGCACAGTTCGAAAGATCGGCCCGCGCCCGAACATGGCGGGCCGCCGCCTATCCGGAAGGAAACGCGTGGAAGCCAACCCTCGTAGCACCGGGCGTCTGCCGGCAGCCTTCCTGACGCCCGGCTCGTCCTCGTTCATGGACTTCCTGGGCCAGCACTCCCCGGAGATGCTGCCCGGCAAGCGCGTCCTGCCGCCCGTACAGGGCGCCATCGAGGCACCGCACGGCACGACCATCGTCGCGACGACGTTCCCCGGCGGTGTGGTGCTCGCCGGTGACCGGCGGGCGACCATGGGCAACATGATCGCGCAGCGCGACATCGAGAAGGTCTTCCCCGCCGACGAGTACTCGGCCGTCGGCATTGCCGGCACCGCCGGCCTCGCCGTGGAGATGGTCAAGCTCTTCCAGCTGGAGCTGGAGCACTTCGAGAAGGTCGAAGGTGCCCAACTCTCCCTGGAGGGCAAGGCGAACCGGCTCTCCACGATGATCCGCAGCAACCTCGGCATGGCCATGCAGGGCCTGGCCGTGGTGCCGCTCTTCGCGGGGTACGACGTCGACCGCGAGAAGGGCCGTATCTTCTCGTACGACGTCACCGGCGGCCGTTCCGAGGAGCACGGATACGCGGCCACCGGTTCCGGGTCGATCTTCGCCCGCGGAGCGATGAAGAAGCTCTACCGCGAGGACCTGACGGAGCAGCAGGCCACCACCCTGGTCATCCAGGCGCTGTACGACGCGGCCGACGACGACTCGGCGACCGGCGGGCCCGATGTGGCCCGGCGGATCTATCCGATCGTCACTGTCATCACCGACGAGGGCTTCCGCAAGCTCACCGAGGCCGAGTCCTCCGAGATCGCCCGCGCGATCCTGGAGCGCCGCCTCGAACAGCCCGACGGCCCGCGCGCCGCGCTGCTCTGATCTACTCGCCACTGACAGAAAGGGACGGATAGCCGGTGTCGACGCCGTTCTATGTCTCACCCCAGCAGGCCATGGCCGATCGGGCGGAATACGCTCGCAAGGGCATCGCCCGTGGTCGCAGCCTCGTTGTGCTGCAGTACTCCGACGGCATTGTCTTCGTCGGTGAGAACCCGTCCCGTGCGCTGCACAAATTCAGTGAGATCTACGACCGGATCGGCTTCGCCGCCGCCGGCAAGTACAACGAGTACGAGAACCTGCGGATCGGCGGCGTGCGCTACGCCGACCTGCGCGGTTACACCTACGACCGTGACGATGTGACGGCCCGTGGTCTCGCCAATGTCTACGCCCAGACGCTGGGCACGATCTTCTCCAGCGCGGCCGAGAAGCCGTACGAGGTGGAGCTGGTCGTCGCCGAGGTCGGTGCCACTCCCGAGGGCGACCAGATCTACCGGCTGCCGCATGACGGATCGATCGTGGACGAGCACGGCTCGGTCGCGGTCGGCGGCAGCGCGGAGCAGATCAGCACCTTCCTCGACCAGCGGCACCGCGACGGGATGTCGCTGGCCGAGGCCCTGAAACTGGCTGTACAGGCCCTGTCCAACCAGACCAACGGCAACGAGCGGGAGATCCCCGCGGATCGGCTGGAGGTCGCGGTGCTGGACCGTACGCGACCGCAGGCGCGGAAGTTCAAGCGCATCGTCGGACGGCAGCTGTCCCGGCTGCTGGAGGCCGACGGCGCCGCGTCGACGCCGACGGACGCGCCGTCGGACACCGAGGAGACCGAGGACGGCCAGGAGTAGCCCGCCGGCCCCGGCCGCTGACCCGGCTGCGCCCCGGACCGCCCGTGCGGACCGGGGCGCAGCCGTATACCCGGGTCAGGGGAGCGCCCAGCGGTGGAGGCGGCAGCGGTCCCGGGTGAGCCAAGTGCCGTCGCCGAGGGGGGTCGTATCGCCACCGACGGCCACCGGATATCGCACCCGCCCCCGGGCGGAGCGTCACCGCGTCGCACAGTCAGTGACGCACCGACATCGGCCGCCCCGGCAGATAGATCCGGCCGGTGACCAGGACTGCGCGCCGTCGATCAGGCACGCGCCGGCGAACTCGTCGTTGTCGCGGTCCGCCGGCTCGCCGAGGCCGAACAGCCCGGCCGGGTCGTCGGCGCCCACCTCGTGGGACGCGAGCTCGTCGCCGTCGTCGTACGCGATGCCCTCGGCGCGCCGGATGATGAGCACCCGGGACCCACCGGGCAAGAAGTCGATCACCTCGCGCATCGTCGTGCCGCCGCAATGTGCAGCCCGTCGTGGCGCGGCTCGATCCACCAGGTCGACAGCGTCGATCGGGGTCTCGGCCGTACTCGTCGTGATCGTGATCGTTCCACGGCGCGGGTCGTGGGCTCAAGGCCGCTGGGCACGGACCCTCCGGACGGGTTCAGACGGTCCGTGCGGGGGCCGACGAGCCGCGTACGACCAGTTCGACCGGGAGGTCGCCCTCCTCGGGCGGACGGCCTTCGAGGACCGCGAGCAGGGCGGCCATGCCGCGCTCGCCGACCCGTTCCGCGGGCAGGCTGACCGTGGTGAGCTCCGGCTCCACGGCGGTGGCGAGCGCGAGGTCGTCGAAACCGGTGACGGTCACGTCCTCGGGGACCCGCAGGCCCAGCCGCCGTACCGCCTTGCAGGCCCCGGCGGCCAGGATGTCGTCGTCGCACACGATCGCGGTGGGCCGTGGCCCCGGACCGCTCAGTGCCCGCTCCGCGGCCTGGCGCGCGCCCGTCACGTCGAGGGGGGCGGGGACGGTCCGTAGGACCGCGTCGGGGATGTCGCGCACTGCCGTGGCGAGTGCCCGGGCCCGTACATCGAAGGTCCAGGAGGACACGGCGGATGCGAGATGGACGAAGCGGCGATGGCCGAGCGCAAGCAGATGGGCCGACATCTGCCGCATGCCGTCGGCGATGTCGAGATTGACGTGGGCCGCGGCGCCCGGGTCGGCGGGGTCGCTGTCGAGCATCACCAGCGGGAGATCCGTACCGCGGATGGCGGTCAGGGCCTGGGCGGCCATGGAGGACGCGATCACGCCGTCGAGCGCGGCGCGGGCCGAGGCGAAGGGGTCCTTGGCCGGGCCGACGCCCTCGGGGGAGGGGTAGAGCACCACGCCGAAGCCGTGCTCGGCAGCGACGGTGGCCGCGCCCGTGTAGACGCGGGCGAAGAACTCGTTGGTGAGGGCCGGCACCACGAGCAGCGCGGTCCTGGTCCGCCCGAGCCGCAGATTGCGCGCGGCGAGGTTGGGCCGGTACCCGAGCTGCCGCGCGGCATCCCGTACGAGCCCGGCGGTGCGCTCGGAGACCCGGCCGTGCCATTTCTCGCCGAGGACGAGGGACACGGTGGCCTGTGACACACCGGCGGCGCGGGCGACATCCCGGCTGGTGGGCCGGGGGGTGCCGGCGCGGGGCCCGACCGGCGGCGACGCCTCCTGGCCCGATGCCGCGGGGTGGTCCTTGGGGGACCCGTGTGCCATCGGTGCCGTCCTCAGCCGCAAGCCACTTGTTCCGGTACGCCTCCGCGGTGGACCCGCGAACTGTCGACATGGTACGTATGACCGAGAACGTTATACGTAAAACCTCGGGTCGTGCCGGGGGAGAGGGGCGGAACATGGCCGCGGGAGCCACCGGCTACGCAGACATCCTCAAGGCGCCGCACGCGGCGCGGCTGCTCACCGGGACGCTCGTGGGGCGGCTGCCCAACGCCACCGCCCCCGTCGCCATAGTCCTGTTCACCCGCGCCGAAGACGGCAGCTACAGCCTCGCCGGCGGGCTCGCCGCGGTGTACGGCATAGCGACCGCGATAGGTCAGCCCCTCCTCGGCCGCGCCGTCGACCTGCACGGACAGCCGCGCGTCCAGTTCCCCGCCGCCGTCGTCTCCGCCCTCGGCATGGTGCTCCTCGCTGCCGTCGGCATCGGCGCGCTGCCAGTCGCGTACGCGGCCGTCGCCGTCGCGGGCGTCTTCACCCCGCCCCTCGAAGGCGGACTGCGCGCCTTGTGGCCCAGCGTCCTGGGCGGCGAGGACCGGGTGCACCGGGCCTACGCCATGGACGCCGTCGCGCAGGAGATCATGTTCACCGTCGGCCCGCTGCTGGTCACGCTGCTCGTCTCGCTCTGGTCGGCCGGCGCCGCCCTCCTCGTCATCAACGTCATCGGCGTCCTCGGCGCGCTTTCCGTCGTAGTTTCCGAACCCTCCCGCGGCTGGTGCTCGGCACCCCGGGATGCCCACTGGCTGGGCGCGCTGCGCTCGCCCGGCCTGCTCGCGCTCCTCGGGTCCTTCTTCTTCGTCGGCCTCGCGCTCGGCTCGATCACCGTCGCCGGAGTCGCGTACGCCGACGACCACGGCCGTGAGTCGGTGTACGGCTGGCTGATGGCGGCGCTCGGCCTCGGCGCGCTCATCGGCGGCACGGCCTACGGCGCCCGCCAGTGGGCCGGCGCCCCCGAACGCCGCCTCCGCGTCATCGTCGCCCTGCTCGCGCTCGGCTATCTGCCGCTCGCGCTCACCCCCGGTGTGGTCGCCATGACCGCGCTCACCGCCCTCTCCGGGCTCTTCCTCGCGCCCGCGATCGCCTGCGCCTTCATCGTCGTCGACCGGCACGCCCCGAGTGGCACCGTCACCGAGGCGTTCTCCTGGCTCGTCACCACGTTCGGCGTCGGCGCCGCGGCCGGAACCGCCCTCGCGGGCCCGGCGGTCGAGCTCGGCGGCACCGCCTGGAGCTTCGCCGTCGCGGGAGCCGGAGGCATCGCCGCACTTCTGGTCCTGACTGCCACTCAGCGGCTCCTCGCAGTTCCCGGCAGTACCAAGGACATCGCAGGCTCATCGGAAAATGATCGAAACGGTGCTGCCGAACCCGGTTTCAGCTCAGGCCGTGAGGCGTAATGTTCAGACATGGACCGCCGCATTTTCGGGCTGGAGAACGAGTACGGCGTCACGTGCACGTTCAGGGGACAGCGCCGACTGTCACCTGACGAAGTGGCGCGCTACCTCTTCCGCCGTGTTGTCTCATGGGGCCGCAGCAGCAATGTCTTTCTGCGGAACGGCGCCCGCCTCTACCTCGACGTGGGTTCGCATCCGGAATACGCAACTCCCGAATGCGACAACGTGACCGAACTGGTCACCCACGACAAGGCCGGCGAGCGCATTCTCGAAGGCCTGCTCGTCGACGCCGAACGCCGCCTGCACGAGGAGGGAATCGCGGGCGACGTCTATCTCTTCAAGAACAACACCGACTCGGCGGGAAACTCCTATGGCTGCCACGAGAACTATCTCGTCGCCCGCCACGGAGAGTTCTCCAGGCTGGCGGACATTCTCATTCCGTTCCTGGTCACCCGTCAGCTGCTGTGCGGCGCGGGCAAGGTGCTGCAGACCCCGCGCGGCGCGGTCTACTGCGTCAGCCAGCGCGCCGAGCACATCTGGGAGGGTGTCAGCTCCGCCACCACCCGCTCGCGCCCGATCATCAACACCCGCGACGAGCCGCACGCCGACGCCGAGCGCTACCGCCGCCTCCACGTCATCGTCGGCGACTCGAACATGTCCGAGACGACGATGCTGCTGAAGGTCGGCGCGACCGATCTCGTACTGCGCATGATCGAGGCGGGCACCGTGATGCGCGATCTGACCCTGGAGAACCCGATCCGGGCGATCCGCGAGGTCAGCCACGACATCACCGGCCAGCGCAAGGTGCGTCTGGCCAGCGGCCGCGAGGCCTCCGCCCTCGAAGTCCAGCGCGAGTACTACGAAAAGGCCGTGGACTTCGTTGAGCGGCGCGGGATCCGCACCGGCATCGTCGAGCAGGTCCTGGAGCTGTGGGGCCGCACGCTCGACGCGATCGATGCCGAGGACCTCGACCGGATCGGCACCGAGATCGACTGGGTCATGAAGTACAAGCTCATCGAGCGCTACCGCGCCAAGCACAACATGACCATGTCGCATCCGCGAGTCGCCCAGATAGACCTCGCGTACCACGACATCCACCGCAGGCGCGGGCTGTACTACCTGCTGGAACGCAAGGGCCAGGCTGCCCGGATCTGCAACGACCTGAAGATCTTCGAGGGCAAGTCCGTGCCCCCGCAGACCACCCGGGCGCGGCTGCGCGGCGACTTCATCCGCCGGGCGCAGGAGCAGCGGCGGGACTTCACCGTCGACTGGGTGCACCTCAAGCTCAACGACCAGGCGCAGCGCACCGTGCTGTGCAAGGACCCCTTCCGGTCGGTTGACGACCGGGTGGAGAAGCTCATCGCCGGCATGTAGTCGGCTGTTGGGTCGGCTGCCCGGTGTCCGGGGACGTTTTCCGTCCCGGGACACCGGGCGGCCTTTTGTGTGAGAGACATGTCACGCGGAGGGGCGTACCGAAGACGTCCGGAATCTCCCATTCCGGGAGGGAGTCGGCACGGGAGCTGCGGCCGAAAAGTTGCTAATGGTGCAAACGGGACTGTGGGGCCTCTAGCGCGGCGCGTGGATCAGCGCGCGCCATTTTCGTGCGGGGGAGCGCCGGGAGAGGCCAGGCTCCAGAAAAGCCGTTGCTAGCGTCGCCGCACCGTCAATCCGCTTGCGGAAAGCGCTCGTTCTAGGCGTGGCCGGGACCGTACTGGCACAGCCGGGCTTCCTACAGCTACAGCAGCGTGATGGGTTCCGCGCCCGGCTACGCCTCGACCCAGAAGGTGGGCAGTCGGCACACGGGCGGAACGCTCTACCTTTCCAACCGCTTCCGCTGGGTGAACGCCAGCCAGGACATCAGCGCCCAGAGAAGGCCTCGGTCATGACGGCCATCGGCATGGGAACGCGGCGCAATCTCGACAGCGATGACATCGCCGGCGTCAAAGCCCTTTACTGAGCGGGGGAGACGAACATGAATGGTGCGAAGCGCTTGCGAGCCCGCGCGGGTACGGCGACGGTTCTCGCGGTCATGGCCCTGAGTGTCTCCACGGGCTCCGGAGCCGGGAATTCGACCCGGGCGGACGCCCCGAAGGCCGATTCCCAGAACGCCTCCGAGGCCCGGGTCATCGAGGGACACGCCTGCAAGGTGGACAGCGACCCGGCCGCGGCGGTCGGGTTCCCGCTGAACGAGAACGTGTTCGAGGGGACCGTCGTCTCGCACGCCCTGACGTGCATGTGACGGACAAGCTTGACGACGGGGCCACGTTCGAGGCCGTCTACACCCCGGTGGTCGTGCGCGTGGACACGGTCCACAAGGGCAGTCTGAAGGCCGGATCGGAAATCGTCGTGCGCTCCATGGGCGGCGTAGCGGACGGTGTGAAGTATGTGACCGAGGAGGCCCCGGCCAAGGGAGCTTCGCCAAGGGCCACGAGCTTCTCGTCTTCGCCGGCCGCAAGGAAGCGGTGGAGTCGGAGTCCACCCCGGCCGTCACGCCGCACTTCGTGTACCTGGAGTCGGGCTCGAAGCTGGTCGACGTGACCTATGCCTCCGGCACGGCTGACGGCAGCATGGCCAGCGAGCTGAGCAAGGCGGCGTTCAACGTCAAGCTCCGTTCGCTGAAGGCCTCTTCCTGACCGTACAGTGCCCGATTTCCCGCCCCTTGGCCCCGGTGTGGCCGAGGGGCGGGCCCATCCTGAACCCTGGTCCGGTTCACGCCCGGCCCGGGGCCTGAACCGGACCGTCCTGTGATGCGAACGGTCGATGGCTGAGCGGACGGCACGCCGTAGAGTGGCGGCCATTGCCCATGGCCTCGACTCCCAGTTGGACTGATGAACTACAACACCAAGCGACGTATCGCCTCCCTGCTGGCCGTGCCCGCCCTGCTGTTCACCGGCGCGTGTGGGTCGGACTCATCGAACAAGCCGGTGGCAGGTGTGGCCGAGGTCAAGGGGAAGTTCGGGGACAAGCCCGAGATCTCCGTGCCCAAGGATGCAAAACCCACTGACAAGACCGTCGTCAAGACCGTCTCCGAGGGCAGCGGAACGGAGGCCAAGAAGGGCGACTTCGTCCGTCTGGACTACTCCGTGCGGAAGTGGGACGACCCGGCCGACCTCGGCGGCACCTGGGCGGCACAGGGCGGCGACAAGCAGCCGCACCGCCAGCCCGTGGAGCGTGTGGGCCAGCAGAGCCAGCAGCTGCCCCCGAAGGTCCTCGACTCCCTCTCCGGTCAGAAGGCGGGCAGCCGGGTCCTGATCCAGGGCACCGCGGGTGATCTGATCGGCCAGGGTCTGAACCCCCAGTCGGGCCTCACCGCGAAGGACACCTTGGTCTGGGTCGTCGACCTGGCCGCGGTGGCGACGGTCGCCCCCAACGCCGAGGTCAAGGGCGCGCAGGCGGCGCCCGCGGCGGGCATGCCCACGGTGAAGGCCGAGTCCGGGAAGGCGGCCACCATCACGATCCCCAAGGGCGCCAAATCCCCGGCCGAGATGAAGGAGCAGGTGCTGATCAAGGGATCCGGCCCGAAGATCGAGGCCGGTCAGGGCCTGATCGGCCAGTACACCGGGGTCAAGTGGGAGGACGGCAAGAAGTTCGACTCCTCCTGGGACCACGGTGGCGCCATCGGCTTCCAGCTGGGCACCGGATCCGTGGTGCCGGGCTGGGACAAGGGCCTGGTCGGCAAGAATGTCGGCGACCGGGTCCTGCTGGTGATCCCGCCCTCGCTCGCCTACGGCGCGGACCCGTCCCACGAGCTCGCCAAGAACACGCTGGTCTTCGTCGTCGACATCGTCGGCGCCGTCTGACCGCTTGATCTGTGAGACTGTCCCGGTTGCCCCATTCATCATCTAGAGGAGCAGTTCAGTGAGCATCGAGAAGCCCGAGATCGACTTCCCGGGTGGCGAGCCGCCGGCCGACCTGGAGATCAAGGACATCTGGGAGGGTGACGGCCCGGTGGCCAAGGCGGGCGACACCGTCTCCGTCCACTACGTCGGTGTGGCCTTCTCCACCGGCGAGGAGTTCGACGCGTCCTGGAACCGCGGCACTCCCCTGCAGTTCCAGCTCGGCGTCGGCCAGGTCATCTCCGGCTGGGACCAGGGCGTGCAGGGCATGAAGGTCGGCGGCCGTCGCCAGCTGACCATCCCCGCGCACCTCGCGTACGGCGACCGCGGCGCCGGTGGCCGTATCGCTCCCGGTGAGACGCTGATCTTCGTCTGTGACCTGGTCGCCGTCTGACCACGTACGGACAGTGAACGAGGGCCCATGCCTTGTGGCATGGGCCCTCGGCTTTTGCCCCGACGCTCCGGAGCGGTACGGTCAACGATCGGAAGCACTGTGAGGAAGGGCGTCGATGGCCATTGCCAAGGCCGAGCGGCTGATGAATCTGGCGCTGTGCCTGCTGGGGACCCGCCGCCCGCTCAGCAAGCGCGAACTGCGCGGATCCATCGAGGCCTACCTCGAGGCCGGTTCCGACGACTCCTTCAACCGGATGTTCGAGCGCGACAAGGATGATCTGCGCGAACTCGGCCTGGTCATCGAGACGGTGGAGAACCTCGACGGCGACACCGGCTATCTCGCCCGCCGCGACTCCAACCGGCTGCCCGCCATCACGCTCGATGCCGAGGAGGCCGCCGCGCTCGGCCTCGCCGCCAAGGTCTGGCAGCAGGCGCGGCTCGCCGGAGCCGCCACCGGCGCCCTGCAGAAGCTGCGCGCGGCCGGTATGCCCGAGGCCGAGGATTCCTACGAGGCGCACCACAGTGCACTCGAACCCCGCATCCCCGTCCATGAGGCCGCCTTCGAGCCTTTGATGCTCGCCTGCCGCGACCGCCGCCCGGTCATCTTCGACTACCGCAAGGCGAACGCCGCGCGCCCCGAGTCGCGCCATGTCGAGCCATGGACGCTCGAGTGCTGGCGCGGCCACTGGTATCTGGCGGGCTGGGACCGGGACCGCGGTGCCGAGCGGGTCTTCCGGCTGTCCCGCATCACCGGCCGCGTCCGCTCGCGCGCCGGCTCCTTCACCGCGCCCGTGCCCGACGTCGTCACCGTCCGGGAGACCGTCGAGAGCTGGGCCGGGGAGACCGCGACCCGCTCCGCGCGGATCCGGCTGCGCACCGGCTGCGGCTATCCGCTGCGGTCCAGGGCGCAGTCGATACAGGAACTGGGCGAGGGCTGGGACGAGTTGGAGATTCCGTACGGACACGGGCTGGACGCCTGGCTCGTGGAGTTCGGCCCGGACGTCGTCGTACTGGAGCCCGCGGATCTGCGGGCCGATGTGGTGGACCGGCTGCGCGCCGTGGCCAAGGGCTGAGGGGGACTCGTACATCCATGGCCGCCAATGCCATTGACCAGACCCGGCGGATGCTCTCGCTGGTGACCTATCTGCGGGAGCGTCCCGGCGCGCGCGTCGGCGACGTCGCCCGCGCCTTCGGGATCACCGAGGACGAGCTGATCGCCGACCTCGACGTACTGCCGATGTGCGGGACGAGCTTCCGCGGCGGCGATCTGCTCGACATCGACACCGACGGTGAGCGCATCTGGTGGCACAACCCCGACGATGTCGCCGAGCCGCTGCGGCTCGCTGCCGACGAGGCGACCGCGCTGCTGGTCGCCGCGCGCGCGGTGGCCACGCTGCCGGGGCTGCGCGAGGGCGACCGGGATGCGCTGCTGCGGGCCACCGCCAAGCTGGAGGCCGCGGCGGGCGAGGCGGCGGGTGCGAGCTCCCGGCTGTCGGTGACCTTCGAGTCCGAGGGCGGCGTCTTCGCCGACGTCGACCGGGCGATCTCGGAGCGGCGGCGCCTGTGGCTGAAGTACTACTCGCCCGCGCGCGACGAGCTCACCGAGCGGGAGGTCGACCCGATCCGGCTCTTCGCCGTGGGACATACGTATATGGAGGCCTGGTGCCGTCTCTCCGAGGCGCGCAGGACCTTCCGCCTCGACCGGGTGGCGGAGATCAGGCTGCTGGACGCGCACGCGGCCCCGCCCGAGCTGGAGCTGCGCGATCTGTCGGAGGGGCTTGTGCAGCCGTCCGCGGACGATCCCGAGGTCGTGGTCGAGGTCGGCCCCGGGGGGCGCTGGGTCGCCGAGTACTACCCGCACGACAGCGCGGACGAGCTGCCGGACGGCGGTCTGCGCATCACTTTGCGTACGCCTGAGCCCGCCTCGCTGCGCCGACTGGCGTTGCGGCTGGGCCAGGACGGGCGGATCGTCTCGCCGCAGGACCTGGCGGACAGCGCCCGGCTGGCGGCCCGCGAGGCGCTCGCGGCCTACGACGGTCAGGATTAGGAAGGCTCGCGCCATATGTCTGTGCTGTCAGGAATCGCGGCCCCCATTGCGCCGGTCCTCTTCAAGGCCGCCTGCCCCGAGTGCCGCGCCCGCTTCGAGCTTTCGGCGGGCGCCCTGCGGCTGGCGATCGGCGCGAGCTCGCGGACCACGTTCTACTCCTTTACCTGCCCGGAGTGCGGGTCCGCGGTCCGCAAGCCGGCGGGGGAGCGCATCGTCGAACTCCTCACCGGCGGCGGCGTGCGGACGCTGCGCCTCCACTCCTCCCTCCGAGACGTCTAGGCTCTGCCCATGCTCTGGCCCATGCTCGCCATCGCCCTCGGCTTCCTCGGGATCGCCGTGCTCGGCATCCTCGGCATCCGGGTCTTCATCGAGGCCCAGCGCCTGGGCCGTGAGGTGGCCCATACGACTGAGCGGATCAACCGTGCGGCGGAGGATCTGGAGGACGCGGCGACCGATCTGGCGCGTACGGGCGAGGCATTGCGATAGGCGGGTGCACCCTGATGCGCGGGCGACTCGGGCGGTAGTCTGACAGATGGCGGCAACAGGCAATGAGGCGCTGGCCGCAACGGGAGTATGCACAGGGATTGCCTTGCGTTTACCCGTGAGAGTTACGATCGCAGCTGATCGCGGTTCGGACACCAGTCCACCGTGATCAGTAGCTCAGCCCCATGCCGCCTCGGTGAGAAGGTAGACACCAGCTATGTTCCGACAGATCGGTCCCCTCGAGATCAGTCTTATCCTTCTCGTCGTCGTCTTGCTCTTCGGGGCCAAGAAGCTTCCCGAGATGGCCCGTTCGCTGGGCAAGTCCGCCCGGATCCTGAAGAGCGAAGCGAAGGCGATGAAGTCCGAGGGCCAGCCGGCCGCCACTCCGGCCGACCCCCCGCAGGACCCGGCCCAGGCTCAGGCCGCACCTCGTACGATTCAGGCGTCGCCCGGCGATGTGACGAGCGCTCGCCCCGTGAGCGAGCCGACCGACACCACCCCCAAGCGCTGACCCCAAGGCCGCCGATCACGGCCTGCCGCACGAGATGAGGACGTGGGTTGCTCAAGCCTGCCCGCTCGAAACAGAAGCAGGAGAAGGACCCCGAAGGCCGGATGCCGCTCGCGGACCACCTGCGTGAGCTGCGCAACCGGCTTGCGAAGGCGATGCTGGCGGTCACGATCGCGTCCGTCGTGGCCGCGTTCTACAGCCAGGAACTGATGCGGATCCTGGCCTCGCCGGTCCACGCCTGTGAACCGGGGCAGCTCCAGACTGGTGGCAAGTGCGCCACGATCGTGTACACCGACCTGTTGTCGCCCTTCACCACCACGGTGAAGGTCGTCATGATGGCGGGCGTCATCGCGGCCTGCCCGGTCTGGCTGTACCAGCTCTGGGCCTTTGTGGCTCCGGGCCTGCACAGGAACGAGAAGAAGTACACCTACTTCTTCGCCGCAGCGGCCGTTCCGCTCTTCGCGGCGGGTGCCTATCTCGCGTTCGTGATCATGCCGGTGAGCATGAGTGTGCTGCTGAGCATTACCCCGGACACCGCCGCGAACTTCCTCGAGGTCGACAAGATCCTGGACTTCGCCGTCCGCATGGTGCTGATCTTCGGGTTCTCCTTCGAGCTGCCACTGCTGCTGATCATGCTGAATGTGGCAGGCGTCGTGACCGGACGCCGGATGGCCGGCTGGTGGCGCGGTGTCGTCATGGGCATCTTCGTCTTCGGGGCGATCGCCACCCCGTCCACCGATCCCCTGGGCATGATCGCGCTGGCGGGACCGATCATCGTGCTGTACTTCATCGCGGTGGGCGTCTCGCTGCTCAACGACCGGCGGCGACGCCGCAACGACCCCGACGCCGAACTCGACGACGACGAGGCGTCCGACCTCGACCTCGATCCCGAGGCCGTCGGCGAGATCGACGCCGTATCAGCCTCCCGGGCGCTGCCCGAGCAGGCGAGCGGTGAGGCCGACGGACGTTCCCACCGGCTCAACGGTTACGACGACGTCACCTGATCTTGTATGGTCCTGCCCCCAGACTCCGTCCAGGGGGCCCCAGTGACCAGCGAGATCACCCTTTTCGTCAATCCCACCGCGGGACGCGGCCGGGGCGCTCATGCCGCGCAGCCGGCCGCTCGTGTTCTGCGCGAGGCCGGATTCTCCGTCCGTACCGTCCTCGGCGAGGACGGTACGGACGCCCTGCGGAGGGCGCGCGAAGCCGTCGGCGGAGGGACTGGGGCTCTCATAGCTGTCGGTGGGGACGGGATGATGGCGCTCGCCCTGCAAGCCGTCGCCGGGACCCGGACGCCGCTCGGTGTCATCGCCGCCGGGACCGGCAATGACTTCGCCCGCGCGCTCGGGCTGCCCGTGCGGGAGCCGGCCGCTGCCGGGCGGATCGTTGCCGAGGCGCTCAAGGGCGAGCAGATCCGCGAGGTGGACCTCGGGCGCGTGGGGCAGAAGTGGTTCGGGACCATCCTCGCCTCCGGGTTCGACTCGCGGGTCAACGACCGCGGGAACCGGATGCGGTGGCCCAGTGGGCGCTTCAAGTACGACGTGGCGATGGTCGCCGAGCTGGCGGCCTTCAAGCCCATCCCGTACCGCATCACCCTCGACGACGGGGAGGTGCGCGAGATCGAGGCCACCCTCGTCGCCGTCGGCAACGGCTCCTCCTACGGCGGAGGCATGCGGATCTGCCCCGGTGCGCGCATGGACGACGGGCTGTTCGACGTGACCGTGGTCGGGGACTGTACGCGTACGACCCTGCTCAAGGTCTTTCCGAAGGTCTACAAGGGGACGCACCTCAGCCACCCCAAGGTGACCACCCACCGAGTCCGCGCGATCACGCTCCAGGCGGAGGAAGTCACCGGGTACGCCGACGGCGAGCCGATGGGAGCGCTGCCGCTGACCGCGGAGTGCGTTCCGGGCGCCGTGCGGGTGCTCGCTCCGGTACGTAACCCAGCGATTGCCGGGTGATCGCCCGTGATTGCCCCGGTCAATTAAAGATCGCACTCACTGTCAGAGGTGGCGGGTAGGCTCGTGAGCAAGATGACCGAGGACCTCTCACCCGCTGAGCGCTATGCCGCCGCCCGCATCCGCGCTGCTGAGGAGGCCACTGCGCTGGCCCCCTTCCGCGAGATGTACGAATTCGACCTGGACCCCTTCCAGATCGAGGCCTGTCAGGCCCTGGAGGCGGGCAAGGGCGTGCTCGTCGCCGCGCCCACCGGCTCGGGCAAGACCATCGTCGGCGAATTCGCCGTCCATCTGGCCCTTCAGCAGGGCCGCAAATGCTTCTACACCACGCCCATCAAGGCTCTGTCCAACCAGAAGTACGCCGACCTCGTCAGGCGCTATGGCGCGGACAAGGTCGGCCTGCTCACCGGCGACAACAGCGTCAACTCCGAAGCACCCGTGGTCGTGATGACCACCGAGGTGCTGCGCAACATGCTCTATGCGGGCTCGCAGTCGCTGCTCGGCCTCGGCTATGTGGTGATGGACGAGGTGCACTACCTCTCCGACCGCTTCCGCGGCGCCGTGTGGGAGGAAGTGATCATTCACCTCCCCGAGTCGGTGACCCTGGTGTCACTGTCGGCGACTGTTTCCAACGCCGAGGAGTTCGGCGACTGGCTGGACACCGTCCGCGGCGACACCGAGGTGATCGTCTCCGAGGAGCGGCCCGTCCCGCTGTGGCAGCACGTCATGGCCGGCCGCCGGATGTACGACCTCTTCGAGGAGGAGACCGACCACGGCGGCCGCGGTTCGGGCCGGCGCGAGGTCAACCCCGACCTCGTGCGCCTGGCGCGGATGGAGAACCAGCGCACGTACAACCCCCGCGACCGCCGCCGCGGCAAGATGGTGCGTGAGGCGGACCGTGAGCGGGAGCGGCGCCAGCGCGGCCGGATCTGGACACCCGGGCGGCCCGAGGTCATCGAGCGGCTCGACGCCGAAGGGCTGTTGCCCGCGATCACCTTCATCTTCAGCCGGGCGGGCTGCGAGGCCGCCGTACAGCAGTGCATGTACGCGGGACTGCGGCTGAACAACGAGAACGCGCGGCTCAAGGTGCGCGAGATCGTCGAGGAGCGGACCGCCGCCATCCCCACCGAGGACCTGCATGTCCTGGGCTATTACGAGTGGTTGGAAGGCCTTGAGCGCGGCATCGCCGCGCACCACGCGGGCATGCTGCCGACCTTCAAGGAAGTCGTCGAAGAGCTCTTCGTACGCGGTCTGGTGAAGGCCGTCTTCGCCACCGAGACGCTGGCGCTCGGCATCAACATGCCGGCCCGCTCTGTGGTGTTGGAGAAGCTCGTCAAGTGGAACGGCGAGCAGCATGCCGACATCACCCCCGGCGAGTACACCCAACTCACCGGCCGGGCAGGGCGGCGCGGCATCGACGTGGAGGGCCACGCGGTGGTGCTGTGGCAGCGGGCCATGGACCCGGCCGCGCTCGCGGGGCTCGCGGGCACCCGCACCTACCCTTTGCGCTCCAGCTTCAGGCCCTCGTACAACATGGCGGTCAACCTTGTGCAGCAGTTCGGGCGGCACCGCTCGCGCGAGTTGCTCGAGACGTCGTTCGCGCAGTTCCAGGCGGACAAGTCGGTCGTCGGCATCTCCCGCCAGGTGCAGAAGAACGAAGAGGGACTCGAGGGCTACCGCGAGGGCATGACCTGCCACTTGGGCGACTTCGAGGAGTACGCGCGGCTGCGCCGCGAACTCAAGGACCGCGAGACGGAACTGGCCAAGCAGGGCGCGGCCCAGCGGCGGGCCGCGGCGGCCTCCTCGCTGGAGAAACTGAAGCCCGGAGATGTCATCCACGTCCCGACCGGCAAGTTCGCAGGCCTCGCGCTCGTCATCGATCCGGGCGTCCCGGCGGGCCGGACCGACGGACACCGCGGCTTCGAGTACCACGACGGACCCCGGCCGCTCGTGCTGACCGCCGAGCGGCAGGTCAAGCGGCTGGCGTCGATGGACTTCCCGGTGCCGGTCGAGGCGCTGGAGCGGATGCGGATCCCGAAGTCCTTCAACCCGCGCTCGCCGCAGTCCCGTCGCGATCTGGCATCCGCGCTGCGGACGAAGGCCGGGCACATCGTGCCCGAGCGGCACCGAAAGCAGCGGGCCGCCGCCGCCGACGACCGCGAGATCGCGAGGCTGCGTGCCGAGTTGCGCGCGCATCCCTGCCACGGTTGCGACGAGCGCGAGGATCATGCGCGGTGGGCGGAGCGGTACCACCGGCTGCAGCGCGACACCCGGCAGCTGGAGCGGCGCATCGAGGGCCGGACCAACACCATCGCCCGTACCTTCGACCGGATCGTGGCGCTGCTGACCGAGCTGGACTATCTGCGCGGCAACGAGGTCACCGAGCACGGCAAGCGGCTCGCGCGGCTCTACGGCGAGCTGGATCTGCTGGCCAGCGAGTGCCTGCGCGCCGGTGTGTGGGAGGGGCTCAGCCCGCCCGAACTGGCCGCGTGTGTCTCGGCGTTGGTGTACGAGGCGCGGCAGGCGGACGACGCGGTCGCGCCCAAGGTCCCGGCGGGCAAGGCGAAGGCCGCGCTCGGCGAGATGATCCATATATGGGGCCGACTGGACGCCCTGGAGGAAGAGTTCAAGATCAACCAGGCGGAGGGCGTCGGGCAGCGCGAACCCGATCTCGGCTTCGCCTGGGCCGCGTACCAGTGGGCATCCGACCGGAGCCTGGACGAGGTGCTGCGCGAGGCGGAGATGCCCGCCGGAGACTTCGTCCGCTGGAGCAAGCAAGTGATCGATGTGCTTGGGCAGATCGCGGCGGCGGCACCACGTGAGGGCAGCACGGTAGCGAAGAACGCCCGCAAGGCGGTCGACGCTCTGCTGCGGGGTGTGGTGGCGTACAGCTCCGTGGGCTGAGCGGAAAGCTCCGTGGGCTGAGCGGCGATACGCACGATGGCCCGGTGCATTGTCTGTGCACCGGGCCTTGGCGTCCGGTCGGCTCCGGGAGGTCAGCCCCAGAACCTGTCCTCTTCGTCGAGGTCCTCGGTGCACTCGTCGATGTCGGTGATCTTTCCGCCGACGATCGTGAAGAAGAGCCCCTCGCGGATTTCGATGCCGTGGTCGCCCCGGTCGGCCCGCATTGTGTGAAGTGACATGGCGTGCCCGCGCCCGTCGGCCAGCACCGCTTCGAGCTGGATCTGCATCGTGCCGTCGGTCTCCTCGCCGAGCCTGCGGTACAGCTGGAGAACGGCATCAAGGCCCTTGTGGTGGCCGGAAAGCGGGTTGTTGCCCGGCACGTGATGGACGACGTCCTTCGTCATCAGGGAGCCGAGTGTCTCCATGTCACCCGACGTGAACGCTGCGTAACCCCGGCGTACCAGGGCGCAGTCCGGGTGTTCAGCCATAGTGATTCACACCTTTCGTCCCTATGATTGCCCCTTTTCTCCATCCTCCGCCGGGTGTGGAGGGCTGTCCACGCAGACGTTCACGCGGCGGACGTGACCGCGTCCCGCGTCGCAGCCGCGGGCGGAAAGGATCAACTGTTCCTGAAGGCCCGCCAGCCGCCGTACTCGGTGATGTCTTCGGCCTCGTCGAGGGCGGCGGGTTCGCACAGGAAACCGGGGACGGCGGTGCCGTCGGCGAGCTCAACCCGGCCGATCGCCATGGGGTGGGGGAGGGCGGCGGTGAGCGCGCCGAGGCCTTCCGGGGGCAGCTCCCAGATCTCAGCCTCGATCGGCTGTCCGTTGTCCGTGCCCACGTGGACGAGGCCGGGCTTGGGCGGGTCGGTGCGCAGGGCGAAGAGGCGGTAGGCCGGGGCGGTAGTGGTCGTGTCCTTGAACGTCGCACCGAGGGCGAGGAGTTGGGGGTTGAGAGGCTGGCCGGTGAGGTGGGCGCCGACGACGGCGAGGCGGGTGGTCGGGGTGAGGTTTGCCGCGATCCGGGCGAGGCGCTCGTCCGTGCCGGCCGGGCCGACCAGCATGACGCCGAACGGGCGGCCGTCCACCTCGCCGGCCGGGACTGCGACCGCGGCCAGGTCGAAGAGGTTCGTGGAGTTGGTGAACCGGCCGAGGCGGGCGTTGGAGCCGAACGGGTCGGCGGCGACGTCGTCGAGGGTGGGGTGGCCGGGGGCGGTGGGCAGCAGGAGCGCGTCCGCGTCCGTGGCGGCGAGGGCGGCCATGGCCTGCTCGCGGAGGGCGGCGAGGCGGGCCTGGTCGGCGAAGAGCTGGTGAGCGGGGATATCGCGGGCGCGGCGGATGATGGTGGCGACGGTGGGGTCGAGGACGGGGTTGACGGTGGGGTCGAGGTCGTTTGTCGCCTTGTCGATGAACGCGCCTACGGCGGTGTAGCGCTCGGCGACGAACGCGCCCTCGTAGAGCATCGCGGCGGCATCGGTGAAGGGCGTGAGGTCGAGGGGTGTCAGGTGGGCGCCGGCGTCGGCGAGGCGCGCGGCCGCGGCTTCGTACGCCTTCCCCCAGCCGGGGTCCATCGGTCCCAGCTGGGCGCTCGGCGGCACGGCGATCCGCCAGGGGCCGGGGGTGCGGGGCGCTTGTTCGCGGGCCGGGCCCGCGGAGATGACGGCGAGGGCGAGCTCGGCCTCGGGGAGCGTACGGGCGAACACGCTGACGCAGTCGAGGCTGGCGCAGGCGGGGACGACGCCGTCGTTCGGGACGAGGCCGCGGGTGGGCTTCAGCCCGACGATGCCGTTGAACGCGGCGGGGACGCGGCCGGAGCCCGCCGTGTCCGTGCCGAGGGCGATGTCGGCGATGCCGAGGGCGACGGCCACGGCGGATCCGGAACTGGATCCGCCGGCCACGCGGGTGGGGTCGGCGGCGCTGTGCACCGCGCCGTAGGGCGAGCGGGTGCCGACGAGGCCGGTGGCGAACTGGTCCATGTTCGTGCTGCCGAGCACGACGGCGCCGGCGGCCTTGAGCCGGGCGATGACCGGGGCGTCGGCGGGTGGGTCGTACGCGTACGAAGGGCAGCCGGCGGTGGTGGGGAGGCCCTCTACGTCGATGTTGCCCTTGATGGCGAGGGTGCGCCCGGCGAGGGGGAGTTGCGCGCCGGCGGCAAGTCGTTCATCGATGTCGCGGGCGTCGGCTTCGGCGTCGGCGCGCGGGCGGAGGGTGATCCAGAGGTCGGGGCGGTGGGCGCGGTCGATGAGGTCGTAGGCGGCGCGGACGCGGGTGAGGGTGGGGGCGGTGGGCATGGGGGCGGCTCCTTGGGGGTGCGGTGCGGTGCGGTGTGCGGGCGGGGCGAGCCCTCCTCAGACCGGCGGGGGCAGGTGGTGGCGGGTTCGGGAATTCGGGGTGGTAGCGGTCGCGATGCCAGGTGAGTTTCCCCTGGCCCGCCCCTTCCCGGCTGCATCCGATATGCGGCTCCGCCGCGTGAGGGGGCAAGCTCCAAGACCACCCGGGGGGCGCGGGCGCGGCAGCTTCGCGCCGCCGGGTGGGCCGCTGCCGCGGGTGGCGGCGGTTCGCGCCGCAGGGGCAACTCCGCGTCGCGAGCGGGCACCTGAACCTTCGGCCTGCGGCAGTGCTGCCGTGGCGGGCAGGCGCCAGGCGGCGGCTTCGTGCCACGAGGCGGGCACCGGCGCGGCCGGCGGGCGCACGTTATTCCCCCGACGGCGTCAGGATCAGCAGCGGCGTGCCCGCCTCCACCTGGGTGCCCGGAGTGACCAGGAAGCGAGCTATGCGGGCCGGCCACGGGGCGTGGACGCGGGATTCCATCTTCATGGCCTCCAGGGTCAGCAGAGGCTGGCCCGTCGAGACCTCCGCTCCCGTTTCGGCGTTCAACTGCCAGACCGACGCGGCGAATTCGGCCTCGAGCACCTGGCTCCCAGGAGGGACGTCCAGCTCGGCGACAGGGGCCGGAGGCGCGGTTGACGTGGCCGCTCGGGCGAATTCGCCCGAGGCTTCCCAGGCGTCACGCTCCTCGGCGAAGGCGCGTGCCTGGCGGGTGCGGAAGGAGGCGATCGAGGGTGCGTTGTCGGCGAGGAAGCGCTGGTAGTCGGCCAGGGAGAACGTCCCCTCCTCGATACGGGGCGTGAACCGGCCCGCCGCCATGTCCGCCCGTAGCTCCAGGAGTTCCTCCGCATCCACCGGGTACCACTTGATCCGGTCGAAGAAACGCAGCAGCCAGGGTCGTTCCTGCCAGCGCGACCATACCTGGGTCGTACGGCCCACGAACTGGTAGCCGCCCGGCCCCTCCATGCCGTACACGCACAGATACGCGCCGCCGATGCCGACCGAGTTCTCCGCGGTCCAGGTCCTCGCCGGGTTGTACTTCGTCGTCACCAGGCGGTGGCGCGGATCCAGCGGAGTGGCGACCGGGGCGCCCAAGTAGACGTCGCCCAGGCCCAGTACGAGGTACTCCGCGTCGAAGACCGTGCGGTATACGTCTTCGACCGAGTCGAGGCCGTTGACCCGGCGGATGAACTCGATGTTCCACGGGCACCAGGGCGCGTCGTCCCGTACGCCCGCCATATAGCGGGCGATCGCCTCCCGGGTCGCCGGATCGTCCCAGGACAGCGGGAGATGGACCGTGCGAGAAGGCACAACAAGCGCATCGGTGGGCGGGAGCCTGGACTCGATGCGGGTCAGCACGGACAGCAGCGTCCGCTGCGGGAGGATGTCGGGGTCGGTGTGGATCTGGAGCGAGCGGATGCCCGGGGTCAGATCCACCACCCCCGGCAGGCGCTGCGCCGCCACCGCCTCGGCCAGGGCGTGGACCCGCATCCGCAGGGCGAGGTCGAGCTGCATCTCGCCGTACTCGACCAGTACGTTGTCGTCTCCGCTGCGGCGGTACGTGACCGACTCGCCACGCCCCAGGATCCCGCCGTCGACGATGTCCGGGCGCGGCGCGCCTTCGGCCGTCACCGGCCTGAAGGTGACCGTGTCGCCCGGGCGCAGCTGGCCCAGCTTCCAGCGTTCGGCCTTCAGGATCGTCGCAGGGCAGACGAAGCCGCCGAGCGACGGGCCGTCCGGGCCCAGCAGGACCGGCATGTCGCCGGTGTAGTCGACCGCGCCGACCGAGTACGGCGTGTCGTGGATGTTGGAGGGGTGCAGGCCCGCTTCGCCGCCGTCCGTGCGTGCCCAGCGCGGCTTCGGGCCGATCAGCCGTACCCCGGTGCGCGCCGAGTTGAAGTGGACCTTCCACTCGGCGGCGTAGAAGTCGTGGATGTCCTCCTCGGTGAAGAACTCCGGCGCGGCGTGCGGGCCTTCGGCCGCCGCGATGTGCCAGACATCGTTGAAGGAGGGGCGGTCGGAGTGCGGGACGGGGGCGCCCGGCAGCGTTGCCGTGCCGCCGTGCAGGACGTCGCCCGTACGCAGCTGGCGGCCGCCGTGTCCCCCGAAGCGGCCCAGCGTGAACGTGGCCGCGCTGCCCAGGAAGTCCGGCACGTCCAGGCCACCGCCCGCGAAGAGGACATAGGTGCGCAAGCCACGGTCGGCGGGCGCGCCGATCGCCAGCGACGCGCCCGCGGGGACGGTGAACGCCTCCCACTGCGCGGCCGGTTCGCCGTCCACCGTCACCGGCGCGGGCGCGCCCGTCACGCAGACCGTCGTCGCGTGGCTGAAGCGCAGCGTCGGGCCCTGGAGCGTGCACTCCAGACCCGGCGCGCCCTCGTTGTTGCAGAGCGTCCGGTTCCCGAGACGGAAGGAAAGGTCGTCCATCGGCCCGGACGGCGGGACGCCGACCTGCCAGTAGCCGGTGCGGCCCGGCCAGTCCTGGACGGTGGTGAGGGTGCCCGAGGCCATGACCTCTATACGTGGCGTGGGGTCGGCGATCGTGGCCAGGGTCGCGGTGGTGTGCCCGGCGGCCCGTACGGACGCGTCCGCGAGCGCCGCCCGCACCAGGCCCAGGTTCGTCTCGATGCCGTCGACGCGCGTCGCCGCCAGCGCGGAGTCCAGCCGGGCGAGGGCGTCGGCGCGATCGGTTCCATGCGCCACGACCTTGGCCAGCATCGGATCGTACGCCGTCGTCACCTCCGTGCCCGTCTCGATCCAGGCGTCGACGCGTACGTCCGGGGGGAACGCCACGCGGGTCAGCAGCCCGGCGCTCGGGCGGTGGTCGCGGCTCGGGTCCTCGGCGTAGACCCGGGCCTCCACGGCATGGCCGCGCGGCGCGCCCGGGTCCCGTACGACAGCCGTTTCGCCCTGCGCGAGGCGCAGCATCCACTCGACGAGGTCGACGCCGTAGATCTCCTCGGTCACCGGGTGTTCCACCTGGAGGCGGGTGTTGACCTCCAGGAAGTAGGCCTCCTCGCGGGCCGCGTCATACACGAACTCGACCGTGCCGGCCGAGCGGTAGCCGATCGACACGCACAACTCATGTGCGGATGCCGTCAGTTGCGAGCGTACGGATTCGGTCAGGCCCGGCGCCGGGGCCTCCTCGACCACCTTCTGGTTGCGGCGCTGGAGCGAGCAGTCGCGGTCGCCGAAGGTGACGACCCGGCCCTGTCCGTCGCCGAAGACCTGCACCTCGACATGGCGGGCGTGCTCGACGAGGCGCTCCAGGAAGACCCCGGCCGAGGAGAAGGAGGCCGCGGCGACGCGCTGCACGCGCTCCCACGCGTCGGCCAGGCCCTCGGCGTCGTACACCGCTTGCATGCCGATGCCGCCGCCGCCGCCTGTGGCCTTGAGCATGACGGGAAAGCCGATCCGGTCCGCGGCCACCAGAGCGGCGTCGAACCCGGTCAGCAGCCCGGTGCCGGGGGCGAGCGGGACGCCGGCGGCCTCAGCGGCGGCCCGTGCGGTGTGCTTCGCGCCGAAGAGCTCCAACTGCTCGGCGGTCGGCCCGACGAAGACGATCCCGGCGGCCTCGCAACGGCGCGCGAAGTCCGCGTCCTCGGAGAGGAAGCCGTAGCCGGGATGGATGGCGCCCGTGCCGGTGTCCTTCGCGGCCTTGAGTACGAGATCGGCGTCGAGGTACGACTCCTTGGCGGGCGCGGGCCCGAGCCGTACCGCCTCGTCGGCAAGCCGGACATGGGGCGCGGAGCGGTCGGGGTCGGAGAAGACCGCGACCGTACGCAGCCCGAGGCGGCGGGCGGTGCGGATGATGCGTACGGCGATCTCTCCGCGGTTGGCGACGAGCAGTGTGTCGAAGGTCATGCCGTCGTCCCGATCGTCATCTCCACGGCGGTCGGCTCGAAGCCGTTGCAGGGGTTGTTGATCTGCGGGCAGTTGGAGACGAGGACCAGGACGTCCCGCTCGGCGCGCAGGGTGACGCGCAGGCCGGGGGCGGAGATGCCGTCGACGATGCCGAGGGTGCCGTCCTTCTCGACGGGCACGTTCATGTACCAGTTGATGTTGGAGACGAGATCGCGCTTGCCGAGGCCGTAACGCGCGCCCTCCGCGAGGAAGTTGTCGACGCACGCGTGCTGCGACCAGGTGTGGTGGCCGTAGCGAAGGGTGTTGGACTCCTTGGAGCAGGCGCCGCCGACCGTGTCATGGCGGCCGCAGGTGTCCTCGGTGACGGTCATCATCGGGGTGTGCTCGTTCGACATCAGCACGCTGCCGGTGGTGAGGAAGATGTTGCTCTGGGCGTGGACCGTGTCGGCGGCGCTGTAGCGGACAGCGGTGTCATGGGCGTCGTAGACGAGGAAGTCCACGGCCTGGTTGCCGTGCAGATCGGTGATGGTCAGCTGCTCGCCTTCGCGAACGACGGCGGACCAGGCGGCGCGTGCGGGTACGACTGTCAAGACTGGCCCCTCGCGGCAGCAAGGAAATCAGCGGTGTTGGCGTAGGCGCGGCGGCCCTCCGGGGTGGCCTCCCAGAGCGGGTCGCCGGGCGCGGTGGGGGCGGCGCGCCAGGCCAGCACCTCCAGCGGGGTGCTGACGTACTCCGGGCGCGGGTCCAGCGGGTGCGGGACGTTCGCGATCAGCACGGTCAGGTCCTGTTCCGCGCGGAGCGTGACGGAGGCGCCGGGGCCGGCCGAGCCGGTGAAGTCGAGAGTGCCGTCGTCGCGTACCTCCACGCCCTGGAAGAATGAGAGGGAGGGCGGCAGATCGCGCGGCTCCAGGCCGTTCTTGAGCGCGGCGAGCTTGAGGAGCTCGCGGCCCGCGGGGGATGCGGACTGCGGGGTGCCGTCCCCGTACCGCTGGGTGTTCCGTACGAGGGTGGACGTGCCGCACAGCGCGTCGTGGCGGCCGGCGATGTCGGCGACCAGAGTGGCGAGTACTCGCCCCTGGTCGGACAGCAGTAGCCCGCCGGCGCGGAGGTAGGCGTTCCACTGAACCTTGACCGTGTCGGCGGCGTTGAGGCGTTCCCAGGGGCGGCCGTCGACGTACAGGAGCAGATGGGCGCAGGCGTCCCCGCGCAGGTCGGTGAGGCGCAACTCGGTGCCGCGGGCGAGGACGCGGTGCGTGTAGTTGCCGCCGGCGACGGTCTCCGCCCAGACCAGATGCCCGGCCTCGCAGGGCGGATCGGGCCAGTCGGTGGCCGGCACCACGGGCATTGCCTCGGCGCGTGCGCCGTCCTGGGC
This sequence comes from Streptomyces sp. NPDC000880, assembly GCF_053599675.1. Lineage (NCBI taxonomy): Bacteria > Bacillati > Actinomycetota > Actinomycetes > Kitasatosporales > Streptomycetaceae > Streptomyces > Streptomyces sp. NPDC000880. Next base: position 38,206 of record NZ_JBSFMS010000042.1, read on the forward strand.
GCGGGCGTGTTCGCGGGCCCCGTATGTCGTCGTCGTCGCGGTCGCCATGGCGGTGTGTCTCCTCCGGCTCGGCGGTTGTTTCTGTCGCGTGACAGAAATTAGAGGGAGGGGGAGTCCGTGCCATTGCCCGGCCGTTGCCGGACCGTTACGGAACGCTCACCGTGATCGCGGCGCAGGGGTGTCCGGGGCGTGTGCGACCATCGGCTGCATGAGCGCCACCATGGGACGACGGGTCGGCCGGCCGCGCGCGACGCAACGGCCGGACAGCGGGATGACCGCGCGGGACGAACTCCTCCGGGCCGCAGCGGAGTTGTTCACCACGAGCGGGTACGCGGCGACCACGACCCGGGCGGTCGCGGAGCGCGCGGGTATGCGGCAGGCGACGATGTACCACTACTTCAGCGGCAAGGAGGACCTGCTCGCTGAGCTCCTCGAGTCGACGGTGGCCCCGTCCCTGACGCTCGCACTCCGGCTGCTCGCGGACGACACGCGCCCGGCGGAGGAACGCCTGTGGGAGCTGTGCCGCGCGGACGTGGAGCTGCTGTGCGGCGGCACGCACAACCTGGGCGCGCTGTACCTGCTCCCCGAGGTCCGGGGCGAACGCTTCACGAGCTTCCACCGGGTGCGGACGGACCTGAGGGCGGCGTACGGGGAGCTGCTGGGGGCGACCGGGGCGGGGGGCCAGCTGGACAAGGGGGAGCGGGTGCTCCGCACGGACCTGGTGTTCGGGCTGATCGAGGGCGTGATCCTGGTCCACAGGTCGGATCCGGATCGGGCTGTGGGGGCGTTTGCGCGGGCGACGGCGGACGCGGCGCTGCGGATCGTGGGCGCGGTCCGGTAACGGGCGGGGCGGTCCGGGGTGCGGGCTCGGGGTGACCGGTTTTGGGGGTCGCGGGCCGGTGCGCGTCCCCTTGCCCGTGAACTTTTCCGGGCACCTGGGCCGTCGGGTTCCGTTTGCGGGAGGCGTCCCGCAGGACGCCAGCGCCGCAGCCAGGCACGTCAGTTCAGACAGGCACAGCACCCGGTCGCCGTCCCCCGGCAGCGGCACATGCAGGGGCTCCAGCCACCTTGGCGAGATCGCCCCGACCCCGTACACGGCCCCGGCCAGCATCCCCGTCACCGCCGCCACCGTGTCCGTGTCGCCGCCCATGTCGATCGCCGCCGCGAGGGAATCCTCGTACGAAGCCGTCGTACGCAGCGCCCACAGCGCGGAGCCCAGGCACGGCCACACCGCGCCGTTGAACTCCGTCGCGTCGTCGGGGTGCCAGTCCGGTGCGAGAACCGTTTGCCCACCTCGCCCGGTGGCCCGCGTCGACCTGCGCCGGCGTCGACTCCACCGCGGCGAGCGGATCCGCGCCGTCCAAGGCCACCCGGACCAGTTCGTGCAGGATCGCCGTGCCCTCCCAGGCAGCGCGGTCGCCGTGGGTCAGCGCCGCGATCCTGCGGGCGACCGCCATCGTGGCAATGACCCACGGCGACCGCGAAGGCCACCGCCGGCGTGGACGCCCGCATCAGGGAGCCGTTCCCCGCGGCGCGGCCCGTCACCTGCAAGTGGAGCGGCGCCGCGAGGTCCCACGGCTCGCCGTTCGTCAGGACGTCCTCCGTCTGGAGTCCGATGTCCTTCGGATCGCTCGCCGCCCAGCGCTGGAACCGCCCGAAGATGTCCGGCAGATCCAGACCGCGCCGCTCCAGCAGCGACTCCCCGACCAGCACCGCCATCTGCGTATCGTCGGTGGCCTCGCCGGGGTCCCAGCCGCCTCCCTCGCACATCTCGCCCACGCCGTCAGGGAATTGTGCGGAGTTGCCTGTCGTTGTAGCCGCCAGGTGCTTGCCGACGCATCTTCATTCCTGGAGAGAACGCGGCTTTCCTGTCCTGGAAAGGCCAGTGCAGGGCGAGCCGCACACCGCCGGGAGCGCTCCCGAGACACGTGTGCCGCCGGTCAGCCGTGCAGGCCCGTGCCCGCACCCGGCGGGCGCACCATATAGACATCGATCGGGTCCTGGGTTTCCATCACGAATCCGTGGCGTTCGTACAACCGTCGGGCGGCACTGCCCTGCAGGACGTTCAGGCGGACGCTCACACCCTGAGCGTCGACTCGGGCGAGCACCGCGCGCAGGACGGCTGATCCGAGGCCCCGGCCCTGATGGTGCGGTGCGAGGTAGAAGTGCTCCAGCCACTGTCCTTCCTGGGCGGGCTGCACGGTGACACACCCAGCAAGTTCGCGGTCGATCTCGATGATCGACGTGTACTGCGGGGAGAGGGAGTCACGCAGCCGCTGTCGTACCCGTTGCTCATCGAAACGGCCCAGACGCTCAAGGTCCGCCCGCATGACCGTCGCCCGCAATTCCGCAATCACTTCGACGTCCGCTGGCTCCGTGGAACGCAGCACCCACCCCGAGCCGTGGGCTGACCCAATCCGCTCAGGCACTGACTGCGTTCCGCCCACCCTCACGCGCTCAACCATGGCTGGAGTATCTCAGCCACCCCACTATGACCAGCCACGCTGATGAGGCTCTCTGGAATTCCCCGTCGGCGCTCACCTCGTTCCCCAGAGCTGCTCTCGCTCCCCATCCCGCCCTCTTCCGGCGGGGGCATCGGCTGTGTGCGTGGCGGACGGCGAGTTCACCGCGGACGTGAAGGCCGCACGCGGGCGAGCGTTACCGCGAGTTGGCAGAGGGCCGGGCGCTGCTGAGCCCGGCAACGAACCCGAGGGTTACTCGGCAGGCAGGGCCTCCCGCATCGCCTTTGCGGTGGCAGTCGGGTCGTAGTCCTCGGGGACGCCTCCGACCAGGATGATGTCGCCCTCGATGTGCCGCGAGCGCAGCGGTGCGATCTCTTGGTATGCGGGTGAGTCCCACCATGCCCGCGCCTCGGCGATCCCGGGGAAGCCGATCACCACGACGCCCCCGGGCCAGCTGCCCTCCTTCACCTCGTGCTGCGTGACGTGAACGAGGAAACGGCCACCGTACGGCTCGAAGGTGGCGGGGATGCGCTCGATGTACTCAGCGATCTCCGGGTGCGGGGCGGCCTCCCGCAGGTGAGCTATGGCGTAGGCAGGCATGGCGTCCTTCCGGTCGGTCAGGCTCCGTACGTCGACGATCATGGCATGCGGCCGCGCCGGGGTCGATGACCTGGCAGGTAAGCGGCCGGGCTCCGGCCGACCGGCGAGGACCCCACCCCGTCCGCTATCGAGTCGGTTCCGGGAGAGGCCGAGCGGGCATCGCCGTGTGCACTCGCCGTGCACTACGCCACCGCCACGCCGCTCCGAGTCCGACCGTGACCACCAGGAACAGCACCGTAAACCACTGGAAGTACCAGTGGCCGCCCGCCGGGTCGTACACCGCGGCCCGCGGCCAGGCGAGGTTGACCGTCATCGCCAGGCCGTAGACGAGGGCCAGCGCATTGATCGGCAGGCCCCAACGCCCCAGTGAGAACAGGGGTTTACCCGCCTCGTCCAGGCCCGTGTCGCGGCCGTAGGTCCCGCGCAGGCGGCGGACCAGCATTGGGCCCGTCACCATCGCGTACGCCAGGTACAGCATCGCGATGCACGTCGTGCCGATGGCGAGGAAGGCCTCCGGTGACGCGAGGTTGAGCAGGCCGAGTGCCGCGGCCGCGGCGCCCACGACCAGGGCGGGTCCGGCCGGCATTCCGGTGCGCGGGGAGACCTTCGCGAGGCGGGCCGAGCAGGGCAGCACCCCGTCGCGCGCCATCGAGAAGAGCATCCGGGCTCCCGCCGTCTGGATCGCCAGGGTTGCCACGGCGATCGCGATCACCACATCGACGAGCAGCGCCTTGCCGACGCCCTCGCCGAGGCTGCTGGTGAGCACGTACGACAGACCCTCGGTCGCGAGCCGCCCGTCCGTCAGGCTCGGCGCGGCCAGTACTCCGCCGAGCAGCAGCAGTCCGCCGAGGACGCCGGCCGAGGCGAGCGCGAGCAGGATCGTGCGCGGGGCGGTACGGCGGGGGCTGCGGGTCTCCTCGCTCAGCTCGCCCGCGCTGTCGAAGCCGATGAGGACGTACGCCGCGGTGAAGGAGCCGACGAGCAGCGCGCCGATCGCCCCGCCCTGGCCGCCGGTGTGCAGGGTGACGCCCGCGCCGCGCTCGGAGTGGGTGAGCAGGAGTACGACGATCAGTACCGCCCCGATGATCTCGGCGGTCACGCCGATGCGGTTCACCGCCGACATGACGCGGTTGTCGAGGAGGTTCACCAGCGTTGTCAGGGCGAGGAGTAGGACCGCGAGCAGCGCGGCGTTCGCGGCGCCCGAGGGCGCGATCGGCGACGGGTCGCCGCCGAACAGCTGGAAGCCGGACCAGATCGCCGGAAGTACGACCTGGAGTGCCAGGGCTGCCGCGGCGACCACGACCACCTGGCCGATCACCATGATCCAGCCCGCGAACCAGCCGAAGGACGGGGTGCTGAGCCGCGTCGACCACTGGTAGATCGCGCCCGACAGCGGGTAGCGGGCGGCGAGTTCGGCGAAACAGGCAGCGACGAGCAGTTGGCCGACGAGCACGGCGGGCCAGGTCCAGAAGAAGGCCGCGCCGCCGAAGGAGAAGCCGAACGCGAAGAACTGGAAGACGGTGGTGAGGACGGAGATGAAGGAGAACCCGGCGGCGAAGGAGGCGTACCGCCCCATGGAGCGGTGCAGCTCCTGCCGGTAGCCGAAGCCGGCCAGCGCGGCTGCGTCGCCGCCCTGGCCGGTCTCCGGAGGATCGGGCCGTACGTCCGTGGGTGCGGTGGCGGTCATGGCAGCCCCTGTCGCTTTTTCCTGTCGAGTGACAGAAATTAGGGACGAGCTGTTTCACCGGCGTCACGCGCCCATGTCCGTACGGGGCCCAAGTCCTCACGTTCGAAAGTGTTGGAGCCCGTGGAGTGGCGGATTGGCCCGGGTCCGCAGATGGGGCTACCGACGAAAGTCGGATCCTGGGGTGACGGGGTGTGATCGCTGGGCTCGGTGTCGTTGACGGGGTGGTTGTCCGCTGTCGTCCAACCCAGTCGCCGTGTCACCGAAAGCAGTCGATTGGGCTTCTGTGTCAACGAACTTGGTCGCCGCAGGTCAGCGAGCTGAGGGCGACGGCTCGACGCCCGCTCGCCGCCGTGAGCACCGAGATCGGCCGTCTCACTCAATCCAGTCGCCCCAGGTCAGGGCGTCGCGGCCGACTGGCTTCGCTGACAACGGACAAGCCAGCACCCCGCTCTGGGTCACAAGCGCCGACCGAGACCGACTCCACGACCTCGATGGAGACCCCACAGCCCACCCGTCCACGGATCGCCACCACCCGCTGACAGCCAGCTCCGCAGCACCCACCTGCAGACCGATCTCACGCGCTGTCACCCCGGCTGCCCATCCACTGGGTGATGTAGGTGCCGGTTTCCAGCACGTGGTCCCGCATGGCGGTCTCGGCGGCGTCTCCGTCGCGGGCCTTGAGTGCCTCGTACACCCTTCGATGTGCGAGTTCGGAGCACTTTCTCTGATGCGGATCTGTCCAGTAGTTCCGCTTGTACGGAAGCGGCACTTCCAGCAGGTGCCGGCCGATGTGCATCAGGCGAGAACTGTCGACGATGGTGAACAGCATGTTGTGGAAGAAGATGTTCTCCTCGCTGCACTCGTCCACAGCTCCGTCAGGAAGCGACTCGAGTCGGGCACAGCTCTTCTCGAGGAGGGTGATCTGCTGGTTGGAGATGCGATCGGTCGCGAACCGGGCGACCCGTCCCTCGACCAGGCTTCGCACCTCGTGGACGAGGTGAACCTCCTCGGCGCTGTACTCCCGCACTCTGGCGCCCCGCCCCGGCTGGAGCGTCAACAGACCCTCCACCGCAAGAACGAGGAACGCCTCGCGCACGGGCGTTCGACTCACTCCCATGCGCGCGGCGATCTCGCCTTCGCGGATGCGCTCACCTGGTAGCACCTCGCCTCGCACGATGGCATCGCGTATGCCCTCGATCACTGCCTCGTGCGCACTCGTGCCGGGCATCACTCCATGCATCTTCGGTGAGCGCATCAAAGACCCCTCGTCGCCACCTGGACCTTGCGGTTGAACCCGCAACCAATGTATACCTGGCAACCAAATTGTATGCACTGTATGCATCACCTGTAGATGGGGTTGACACTATGGCCGGTTTGCGTCCGAGCACATCGCTGAAACGGTCCGAGCAACGCTCCGTGTCCGGCGGCCCGTGGTGGCGGGGTCTGAACAAGACCCACCGGCGGGTGCTCACCGCCTCATTTCTGGGGTGGGCCATGGATGGCTACGAGACGTATGCCTTGGTCGTCGTCATCGGTCCGGCCCTGGGAGCGCTGCTCACACCGGCCGAGCAACACAACACGGCGCTCTATGCCGGTCTGGCGATCGGGATCACGCTTTTGGGATCCGGCGTCGGCGGCTTGGTCGGTGGAACACTCGCCGACTACGTCGGACGCAAGCCCATGATGCTGTGGTCGATCATCGCCTACTCGCTGCTCACCGGCCTCACGGCATTCAGCACCTCGGTCTGGATGCTGATCGCCCTGCGCTTCCTCACCGGTCTGGCACTCGGCAGTGAGTGGTCGACGGGCGCCTCACTCATCCAGGAGACATGGCCCGAACGGTCCCGCACCATGGGGGCGGCCATCGTCCAGTCCGGATTCGGATTCGGCTCCCTTATCGCTGCTCTGTCCTGGATGCTGATAGGCAGTCTCGACCCCACCGCGTGGCGCGTCATGTTCGTACTGGGTGTCCTGCCCGCATTGGTGGCCATAATCCTGCGCACCCGGGTGCCGGAATCGCAACGCTGGGTCGATGCCACGAGCCGACGTGAACGCCCGGAAAGCAAGACCCGACAAGCGGGCGAGCCGAGCGCGCGCCTCACGATCATCCGGATCTTCTCAAGCCCCGAGCACCGCAAGACGATGCTGCTGACCATCGCCCTGTCCTTCGTCACGATCGCGGGCTGGTACGCCATCTCGTCGTTCCTGCCCTCGTTCGCCAAGGTCATTGCCACAAGGGACGGCATCGCAGGCTCCGCGTCCTGGGCCCAACTCGCCGTGGTCACCTACACCATCGGGTCGCTCGTCGGCTACCTCAGTGCTCCCTTCATCGCAGACCGCTTCGGCCGTCGCATCCTCATAATCCTGTTCCTGGTGGGCTCGCTCGTCATGACCCCGATCACTTACCTGTGGCCGGGCAACATTCAGGGCTTCCTGGTCGTGGCTGCTATCAACGGCATCTTCACCTTGGGCGGCTTCGCCTGGATGCCGCTGTATCTCCCGGAACTGTTCGCGACGACGATCCGGTCGACCGCCATGTCCACCGTGTTCAACAGCACCAGACTGATCGCGTGGCTCGGCCCCATCGTCAGCGGCAGCCTCGTCGTCCTGTTCGGAGGCATCGCACCAGCGGCCATGTGGATGGGTTCCGTCTACGTCCTTGGTCTGCTGGCCGTTCCCTTCCTGAAAGAGACCAAGGGACTGCCGCTACCCGAATAAGCCACCTCGAGCGGTCTGGGACCAGCATGAGACCCCGGGCATCTGCCATGACGGCCCGGGGTCTTTGTGCATCGGTGTGTCCGGCCGGTTCAACGACCGGCCGGTGGTGGTGTCATGCCCATTCGACGCCAAGCGCGGCGAGTTCGGCCCGCTGCCCGGCGGTGAGCTTGTCCCGCCTCGACTCGGTGCTCGCTGCTGGTCGTCGGACACGGCGGACTCGCGCCGCGCTGCGGTAATGCGCCCATGCAGATGCCCACCGCCGCCGACGTCCTCGACGCACTCGCCCTCGACCCGGCGGCCTGGGACATCGACCGTTGCGAGACCGTCGAGCGCGTGGTCATCAACCCGCACAACGAAGAAGTTTCGATGCCCGACGAAATCGTGCAGGCTCATCGACGGTGAGATCCCGACAGCCAGTCGGCGGTGTACGACTTCCTCGGCTTCTCCGGCCGGTTGCCCTCGACGTGCTGCGTCGCGGCGCGGTCGATCTGCTCGAGGCGGGCCAGGACGTCGGGCGGGAACTGCTGCCCGGGGACCTGGGCGAGCGGTGTCGCGGCGCCGGCTCCTCCCCCTCCGGTCACCACTCATTCTGGCCTGTTGGTACGACAGTGATCGGGGTGCTGCCGGGAGGGAGTCAGTTGCTTGTGCGCCGTCTTGACCCTGTGGCGGGCTTGGCCAATGGTGGCCGCCGGGATGCTGGGGACGGAACGCGTGGCGGGTCGGCGGGCTGGGCGCCGCCGACCTTCCGGGCGCCGGTCGGGTGCTCCGCTCAGACGACCGGTTCGCCGATGCCCAGTATGTTTCCCTCGCTGTCGCGGAACCAGGCAGCGCGTTCACCCCGTGCGCCCTTGCTCGGGTAGTTCCCTTCGATCTCGGCGATCCCGTCCCTCGTTCGAAACCCAGGTACGTCGACCTCTTCGAACACCACGCCGCGCCGTTTGAGTTCCAACACGACTGTCTCGATGTCGTCGACCTCCCACCCCATCTGAGTGAAGGTGCCGGGCGAGGCTCCCGTCGATTGGAACAGTGCGAAGTCCGCGCCGGCGCACCGATAGAGCAGCCCACCGGGCCGTTCATCGACGGGCTCCAGACCGAGCTGTTCGGAGTAGAAACGCCGCGCCCGGTCCAGGTTCTGGGCTGGAAGCCTGGTCGCCACGCGTGCCCGGGCCAGAAGGTTCCTGTCGTCTGCGTTCATGTCTCCACTGTCCCGTGAGCGGTGGCCGGAGGGGTGGAGGCAGCAGGCGCGTGCCACGGCGGCCTCACCGAAAGAGTGGGGCCGCTGAAGCAGCCGAGCCGGTGAATAGCCGTGGAAGTCCACAGGGAATCTCCACGCCTCAACGCGGGACCTCCACCCGGTACGAGCCGCGTTTCGGCAGGTCAGCTGATTCCGTCGGTTCCTCAGATGTTGCATGTGAGGTGCGCGGAGCGGCCTTGGCACCCGCCGCAGATGGTGGCGGCGGTCCGGCTGTCGACCCGCGCAGGTGCTCGTACGAGAAGTACGGCTGGTTGGTGAGTGGTTGTACGGCCCGGTCCTCGACTGCGGTCGCGGGCCGGACCTTTTGGGTCGCCACAGCGAAAGCCCCCTTGAACCCGCCCATCGCGCAGCCGGGGACCACGAGGGAGCGATCGTCAGGCGGCCTTCTCCTGTTCCCGCTCCACCTGTTCGTTCCACTCGCGCTTGACCGCGCGCCACGCCTCGTCCGTCTGGCCGAGCCGCCAGTACCCCGAGATCGACAGTTGCTCGCGCGGAATCTGCCGGTCCAGCCGCAGATGGCGGCGCAGCTCCTTCACGAACGCCGCCTCGCCGTGGACGAACGCGCAGGCGTCGCCCTCGGGGAAGTCCAGCGCGGTCACCGCCGCCACCAGAGCCTCGCCCACCGGCCGGTCCCCGCGGTGCAGCCAGTTGATCTCCACTCCGTCAGGTGTGACGATCTTCTGCTCCTCCTCGGGGCCCGCGACCTCGACGAAGGTATGGACGTGTGCGCCTGCCGGCATCCGCTCCAGCGACGCGGCGATGGCGGGCAGCGCGCTCTCGTCGCCCACCAGCAGATGCCAGTCGGCCGTCGGGTCCGGGGCGTAGCCGCCGCCGGGGCCCTGGATCCTGATTGTGTCGCCCACGCGCGCCCGCGCCGCCCACGGGCCCGCCAGGCCCTCGTCGCCGTGGACCACGAAGTCGACCGTGAGCTCACGGTGTGCCGGGTCCCAACTCCGTACCGTGTAGGTGCGGTTGATGGGCCACTGCTCGCGCGGGAACTCCTCGCGGATGCGCTCGATGTCGAACGGCTCCGGATACGTCACGCCCACGGGCGCGAACAGCAGCTTGATGTAGTGATCGGTGAACCCGTCGAGACCGAATCCGGCCAGCCCCTCACCGCCAAGGACGACACGCACCATGTGCGGGGTGATCCGCTCGGTGCGCACCACCCGCGCCTCGTAGGGCTTCGGTGCCTTGCGTGCCGGTCGTTCTGCCACGGCGGTCTCCCCTGAGCTCGTGTGCTGCTTAGGCTTGCCTAAGTTAACACCTCAGCGCTGAAGCGTGGACAGCAGTCGCGTCAGGGCGCCGCCGAGCCCCCACTGGGCGGCCAGCTCGTCGAGCGTCGCCGGATCGCGGGGCTCGGAGGGCAGCGCGGGGTCGAAGTCGGGCAGCGGCACGTCGGATGCCACCCTGACGACCGTGGGCGCCACCGCGACATAGTCCCTGGCCTCGTCCAGCCGCTTGCGCTGCGAGGGCGTCAGCTTCGCGGTCCGGTCGTCGACGGCGGCCATGATCCCCGCCAGATCGCCGAAGGCGTCCAGGAGCTTGGCCGCGGTCTTCTCGCCGATCCCGGGCACGCCCGGCAGCCCGTCGCTCGGGTCGCCGCGCAGCAGCGCCAGGTCTACGTACCCCGGGCCGTCGACGCCGTACTTCTCGCGCAGCCACGCCTCGTCCGTCACCTGGAGCGTCCCGACGCCCTTCAGCGGATACAGCACCCGCCGCCCGCGCGCGTCGTCGACCAGCTGGAACAGGTCGCGGTCGCCGGTGACGATGTCGACCGGGCCGGTCGCGCGCCCGGTGAGGGTGCCGATGACGTCGTCCGCCTCATACCCGTCGGCCCCGACGCGCGCGATGCCGAGCGCGTCGAGCACGTCCATGATCACCGGGACCTGGGGAGCCAGGGTGTCCGGGATCTCCTCCTCGTCAGGACCCGTCTGCGTCTCCACGGCCACGCGATGCGCCTTGTACGAGGGGATCAGCTCCACCCGCCAGTGCGGCCGCCAGTCGTTGTCCCAGCAGGCCACCAGGTCGTCGGGGCGATGGTCCTGGACCAGCCGCGCGATGAAGTCGAGGAGCCCGCGTACGGCGTTGACCGGGGTGCCGTCGGGGGCCCGGACCGAATCCGGGACCCCGAAATAGGCGCGAAAGTACAGGGAAGCGGTGTCGAGGAGCATCAGGCGTCGCGTCACAGACCTGATGATGCCGCAGCCCGGGCAGGCACCTCAGCCACCCCGCGCGCCGGCCTCGTGAGGTGGATCACTGTTGCGTTTGCCCTGGAAAGGCCAGGGCAGGCGCAGACCCGGAGCGGACCCCGTAGCGATTCAGCAAATTCGCCGGGAAAGCGGGCGGAACCCGCCTGCTCCACGGCCCTTGCCCTGCCCTCGGCGGGGAGACCTCCATGCGGGGGTCGGCGGGCCGTTTCGGTTCAACGCGTGAGGTGTATGTGTCCAGACTGCAGGCCGAACACTTGTACAAAGTGTTCGGCAGACGACCCGACGAAGCGGTACGCGAGCTCGAAGGCGGCAGTGACCGCGACGAGCTGCGCGCCGACGGTACGACAGCAGCGGTGATCGACGCCTCGTTCGCCGTCGAGCCGGGCCAGATATTCGTCGTCATGGGTCTGTCCGGGTCGGGCAAGTCCACGCTGCTGCGCATGCTGAACGGACTGCTCGAACCCACCGCCGGACGCGTCCTCTTCGACGGCCAGGACCTGACCGGCCTGAGCCCCCGCGAGCTGCGCACCGTACGCTCCACCAAGATCAGCATGGTCTTCCAGCACTTCGCGCTCTTCCCGCACCGCAGTGTGCTGGAGAACGCTGGATACGGCCTCGAAGTGCAGGGCGTTCCGCGCCCCGAGCGCGACCGGCGCGCCGCCGAGGCCCTGGAACTGGTCGGCCTGGCCGGCTGGGAGAAGTCCTGGCCCGACGAGCTCTCCGGCGGTATGCAGCAACGCGTCGGCCTCGCCCGCGCGCTCGCCACCGACGCCGATCTGCTGCTGATGGACGAGTCCTTCAGCGCGCTCGACCCGCTGATCCGCCGGGATATGCAGGATCAGCTCCTCGAACTGCAGCAGCGGCTGAAGAAGACCATCGTCTTCATCACCCACGACCTCAACGAGGCCATGCGCCTCGGCGACCGGATCGCGGTGATGCGGGACGGCAGGATCGTCCAGCTCGGCACCGCCGAGGACATCCTCGTCACCCCGGCCAACGACTATGTCGCCTCCTTCACCCAGGACGTCGACCGCTCCCGGGTGCTCACCGCCGGCGCGATCATGGCTGACCCGGAGACCGCGTACGGCACCCGGACGGACAGCGGCAAGGAGCTGCGTAACGCCAGGGACGTGCTGGCCGCCGCGCCCATCACAGTCTCCGCGGACACCCCGATCATCGAGCTGTTCACGCCCTGCTCCACCAGCGGCGTGGCCGTCGCCGTCGTCGACGGCGAGGGGGAGCTGATCGGCGTCGTACCGCGCGCCCGGCTGCTTGCGGTCCTCGGCGAGCCGATGACCCCGGCAGCGATTCCGCCGCAGACCGCGGGCCCCGCGCAGGGTGTCACCAAGGCGGTGGCCAGTGCCTAGGCTCCATCTCGGAGACTGGGTCGACAGCGGCGTCGAGTGGCTCCAGTCCCATCTCTCCTGGCTGTTCGACGCCATCAGCTCACTCGTCACCGGCATGTACGACGGCATCGACGCCGTGCTGTCCGGACCCGAGCCGCTGCTCTTCGCGGGCATACTCGCCGTCGTCGCCTGGTGGCTGCGCGGCCTGTCCGCGGGCGTCCTCGCCTTCGCCGGGTTCGCGCTCATCGACTCCATCGAGCTGTGGGACGACGCGATGGCGACCCTCTCGCTGGTGCTCGTCGCCACCATCGTCACCCTGGTGATCGCGATCCCGCTCGGCGTCTGGGCCTCCCGCTCCAAGACGGTCAGCGGGATCACCCGGCCGGTGCTCGACTTCATGCAGACCATGCCGGCGATGGTCTATCTGATCCCCGGCGTCATCTTCTTCGGCGTCGGCGTGGTCCCCGGCATCATCGCGACGATCGTCTTCTCCCTGCCGCCAGGTGTACGGATGACCGAGCTCGGCATCCGCCAGGTCGACAAGGAGCTCGTCGAGGCCGCGGAGGCCTTCGGCACGACGTCGCGCAACACCTTGCTGCGCGTCCAGCTCCCGCTCGCCCTGCCCACGATCATGGCCGGCATCAACCAGGTGATCATGCTTGGACTGTCCATGGTGGTCATCGCCGGCATGGTCGGCGGCGGCGGCCTCGGCGCCGCCGTCTACCGGGCCATAGGCAATGTCGACGTCGGTCTCGGCTTCGAGGCCGGAATCTCCATCGTCATCCTCGCCATGTACCTGGACCGGATGACCGGTGCGCTGGGCCGCCAGGTCTCGCCGCACGGCCGCCGCGCCCTCGCCAAGGCGAAGTCCCTGACCGGCGGGCTGAAGATCTGGAACTACCGCCCGCAGCCTGCCGTCGCCGTCGTGGGCGTCGTCGTTCTCGCGCTCGTCGCAGGCGGCATGGGTATGTTCGGCGGAGCCAAGTCCGCCGACGCCACGGACGCCTCGGGTGTCGGCCAGGGCAAGAAGGTCTCCATCGGTTACATCCCCTGGGACGAGGGCATCGCCTCCACCTTCCTCTGGAAGGAGATGCTGGAGCGGCGCGGCTTCGAGGTCCAGACCAAGCAGCTGGAGGCCGGAGCGCTCTACACCGGTCTGGCCGGCGGCCAGGTCGACTTCGAGACCGACTCCTGGCTGCCCGTCACCCACGCGCAGTACTGGAAGAAGTACCAGAGCAAGCTGGAAGACCTGGGCTCCTGGTACGGCCCCACCTCGCTGGAGCTCTCCGTCCCCTCGTACATGAAGGGCATCGACTCCCTGGAGGACCTCAAGGGCAAGTCGGGCCAGTTCAAGGGCCGGATCATCGGCATCGAACCGAGCGCCGGAATGATGGGCATCCTCAAGGACAAGGTTCTGAAGGACTACGGCCTTCAGGCTGAGTACAAGGTCGTCGACGGCTCGACGCCCGGCATGCTGGCCGAGCTGAAGCGTGCGTACGACAAGAAGGAGCCCATCGTCACCACGCTGTGGTCGCCCCACTGGGCGTACAGCAGCTACGACCTGAAGAAGCTCAAGGACCCCAAGGGCTCCTGGGGCAAGGGCGACGGCGTGCACACCCTGGCCCGCAAGGGCTTCTCCGCCGAGAACCCGCAGGTCGGCAAGTGGCTCAAGAACTTCCAGATGACCGAGAAGCAGCTCACGGACCTTGAGAGCAGGATCCAGACGACGGGCAAGGGCAAGGAGCAGGACGCCGTCCGCGCCTGGCTCAAGGAGAACCCGGGTCTCGCCGACAAGTGGACCCCTGTCGCCAAGGCCGGCAAGGCGGCGAACGGCAAGGACGAGCGCGACCGCCCGCTGGAGGTCGCCTGGTTCCCCTGGGAGGAGGACATCGCCGCCACGTATCTGTGGAAGGCGGTCCTGGAGGAGCGCGGCTACAAGCTCAACCTCAAGCAGTTCGAGGTCGGCCCGATGTACACGGCGATGTCCCGGGGCCAGCTGGATGTGCAGTTCGACGGCTGGCTGCCCAGCACCCAGAAGAGGTACTGGGACACATACGGTGACAAGCTCACCGACGTCGGCTCCTGGTACGGGCCCACCTCGCTGGAGATCGCCGTCCCCTCCTACGTCGAGGGCGTGGACTCGCTCGAGGACCTCAAGGGCCGCGGTGGAGAGTTCAAGGGCCGCATCGTCGGCATCGAGCCCGGTGCCGAGACCATGAACATCCTCAAGAACAAGGTCCTGCCCGGCTACGGCATCGACAAGGAGTACAAGGTCGTCGACAGCTCCACGCCGGGCATGCTCGCCGAGCTGAAGCGCTCGTACGCCAAGAAGGAGCCCATCGCCGTCATGCTGTGGACCCCGCACTGGGCCTACAACGAATACGGCCTCACCAAACTGAAGGACCCGAAGAAGGCCTTCGGCGAGGGAGACCGGATCCACACCGTGGCCAGCAAGGACTTCCCGGCGAACTACCCGCGGCTGACCCAGTGGCTGAGGGACTTCAAGCTGAGCGAGAAGCAGCTCGCCGGCCTGGAGAACGCGATCCAGAAGCGCGGCACGGGGCACGAGGAGGAAGCCGTGCAGGCCTGGATGAAGCAGAACCCGGGCATCGCGGAGAAGATGGCTCCGCAGTAGCCAGGCGCACGCACAAGGGGTGGGGCCCCCCGGGGGGGGGGCCCCCCGCCTCGGGGGACTGGGGCAGCCCCCCCGGCGCCCCCCGGGCCCGGGGAACTTCGCATAGCGGCGGGGTGGGGATGAGGGTATGAGGAGAGG
>NZ_JBSFMS010000043.1:0-51378 GCF_053599675.1 Streptomyces sp. NPDC000880
GAACTGCCGCTCCAGGAGTCGGAGGACCTGCTGGAGGCGCTGGTCGACACGTCCCTGCTGGAGTCGGCGGCACCGGGGCGGTACCGGTACCACGAAGGCCGCGCAGCTGGGGCCGAGGTGGCGGGGGGCCGGCAGGCGTACGGTCGTGAGGGTGGACACGACGGGGCGAGGGCGGTGCTGCACGGCGATGACCACGTTTTCGCTCTCACGTGGGCAGGGCTCCCCACCAGGGATCTCTCCCCTGCGGGCCCATAGGCTGGATTTATGAGCAACGAGGATGAAGTGCGGGTGCCGTTGGCGCACCGGGTGCCGGACCTGGGCGCGCTGGAGCTGCTGCTGGCAGTCGCGCGGCACGGCAGCCTGGGGCGCGCGGCGCGCGAACTCGGCATCACCCAGCCCGCCGCGAGCAGCCGGATCCGCTCGATGGAGCGCCAACTGGGGGTGGCGCTGGTCGACCGCTCCCCGCGTGGGTCGCGGCTGACGGACGCGGGGGCGCTGGTCACGGACTGGGCGCTGCGGGTCGTGGAGGCGGCGGAGGCGTTCGACGCGGGGGCGCAGGCGCTGCGCGGGCGGCGCGATTCGCGGCTGCGGGTGGCGGCTTCGATGACCATCGCGGAGTACCTGCTGCCCGGTTGGCTGATCGCGCTCAGGGCCGGGCGCCCCGGCACGGCGGTCTCGCTGCTGGCCGGGAACTCCGCGGCGGTGGCTCAGCGCCTGCTTGCGGGCGAGGCGGACCTGGGCTTCGTGGAGGGCCTGTCCGTGCCGGACGGCCTGGACGGGACGGTCATCGGCCACGACCGCCTCCTGGTGGTCGTGGCCCCGAGCCATCCGTGGGCCCGCCGCCGAGCCCCACTGACCCCGGCGGAACTGGCGGCCGCGCCGCTGATCCTGCGCGAACGGGGCTCGGGCACCCGCCAGGTCCTCGACTCGGCCCTGTCCGCCTGCGGCGGCCTGGCCGAACCGCTGATCGAACTCGCCTCCACCACTGCGGTAAAGGCAGCGGCGGTGAGCGGCGCCGGCCCGGCAGTCCTGAGCGAACTGGCGGTCACGGAGGAACTGACGGCGCGCCGCCTGACGAGCATCCCCCTGGACTCGGTCGACCTCCGCCGCGCCCTGCGCGCGGTCTGGCCAACCTCCCACCGCCCGACGGGCCCGGCGCGCGACTTGCTGACGCTGACGCGCGGGGGGCCGAGTTCGGGCTGACGGGGCGCGACGCCCCGCACCCTTACCCCGCCGCCCGGACCAGTGCCGACATCACCCGCATGTCGTCCCCCGCCTCGGGATGCCACTGGACCCCCAGTGCCCACCCCGGCCCCGACAGCTCCACCGCCTCCACCGTGCCGTCCTCCGCGTGCGCGCTCGCCACGAGGGCGTCGGCCAGGCGGTCCACCGACTGGTGGTGGTACGTCGGGACCGACGACTCTTCCGGGACGATCTCCGC
Organism: Streptomyces sp. NPDC000880; assembly: GCF_053599675.1. Classification (NCBI taxonomy): domain Bacteria; kingdom Bacillati; phylum Actinomycetota; class Actinomycetes; order Kitasatosporales; family Streptomycetaceae; genus Streptomyces; species Streptomyces sp. NPDC000880. The sequence goes on from NZ_JBSFMS010000043.1 coordinate 1,442, forward strand.
GTACCGCGTCCCCGGGACCGGCTTGACGGTGTGGGCGCCGAAGACGCCCACACCCCCGACGTGCCCGTCCAGATGCTGGACCAGCGTCCCGCCGAGCGCCACGTTCAGCAGTTGCAGGCCCCGGCAGATCCCCAGCAGCGGCGTCCCGGACGCCAAAGCCGCCCGGATCAGGGCGAGTTCCCACCCGTCCCGGTCCCGCGCCGGCGGGCCCGTACGCGCCTCGGGCTCGGCCCCGTACCGTACGGGCTCGACATCCGCTCCGCCCGCGATCACCAGGCCGTCCAGCCGGGACACGACCCGCTCGGCCTGGGCCGGGTCGTCGGGCGGGAGGAGCGCCGCGAGGCCGCCGGCTGCCTGGACCAGGCGGGGGTATCCGGCCGGCAGCAGCGCCGCGGGCATCTCCCACACGCCCCACGCGGCCGGCTCCAGGTACGTGGTGACGCCGATGAGCGGCTTGGACACAGCGACTCCGTTCTCTTCCGTTCTGTTCTGTTCCATCTGGTTTCGTTTCCGGTTCAGTTTCGTTCGAGTTCGGCCTCGGCCGCCGCCAGTGCCGCGAACTCCTCCTCCGGCGCCCGCGCCACCAGATGATGGCGACTGTAGAACGCGAAGTAGGCGAGGGCGACGGCGTAGACGCCCAGCGCGATGAAGGCCGCGTCCTTGTCCACCAGGAACGTCGCCACCAGCGCGGACAGCGCGAGGATGAACGCGACGGACGAGGTGAGCGTGCCGCCAGGAGTGCGGTAGGGGCGCGGGAGCTCCGGCTCGCGGCGGCGCAGCACGATGTGCGACAGGGCCATCAGTGCGTAACTGATCGTCGCGCCGAAGACCGCGATGTTCAGCATCCGTGCGCCGTTCCCCGTCCCCGCCGCCAGCGCGAAGCCGATCGCCCCCGGGATCAGCAGCCCCAGGTACGGCGACTTGCGGCGGCTGGTGAGGGAGAGGAAGCGCGGGAGATAGCCGGCCCGGGAGAGCGCGAAGAGCTGGCGCGAGCCCGCGTAGATGAGCGAGAAGAAGGACGCGACCAGGCCCGCCAGCCCCGCGTAGTTGACGAAGCGGCTCAGCGGCGTCGGATCGCCGCTCCCCTGCAACGCCACCACCAGCGGGTTTCCGGCCTCTTGGATCGCGGCCGAACCCTGCGCGCCCGTCGAGGCGAAGAACGTCAGCACGGCCAGCAGCACCAGGATCCCCATCGAGATGGCCAGCGCCCGCGGCATCGAGCGCACCGGGTCCTTCGCCTCCTCCGCTGCCAGCGGCACGCCCTCGACACCGAGGAAGAACCACATGCCGAAGGGGAACGCCGCCCATATGCCGAGCAGGCCGAACGGCAGCCAGGAACCCGAGCCGAACGCATCCTTGTCGACGGGGATGTCGTCCAGACCTCCCGCGCTGAAGTCCGTGAACGCGCCGACCGCGAATATCAGCAGCGCCGTGACCGCGATCGCCGTCACCACCAGGCTGAAGCGCAGCGCCTCGCCGACGCCCCACAGATGGATGCCGATGAAGATCGCGAAGCAGGCGAGATAGACCGGCCAGCCGGACTCCAGGCCGAACAGGCCCAGCGATTCGACGTAGTCGCCGATGAAGATGGCGATCGCCGCGGGCGCGAGGATGTACTCGATGAGAATCGCGGTGCCGGTCAGGAACCCGCCCCAGGTGCCGAGCGCGCGGCGGGCGAAGCCGTAGCCGCCGCCCGCCGTCGGCAGGATCGCCGACAGCTCGGCGAGTGCGAAGACGAGACAGGCGTACATCGCGCCCATCAGCAGGGTGGCGATCGCGAGCCCGCCGAAGCCGCCCTTGGACAGGCCGATGTTCCAGCCGGAGAAGTCGCCGGAGACGACGTAGGCGACGCCGAGCCCCGTGAGGAGCAGCCAGCCGGCGCTGCCCCTGCGCAGGGCGCGCCGGTTCAGGTAGGCGTCGTCGGCGGGGGACTGGTCGCGTGTGGTGGTGCCTTCGGCCATGAGTTCGCTCCTGGCAGAGGTCAATGGTTTGTGCGGACACCTTTGCGGCAGGTATCCGGGATGCGCAAGCCCTGTGGGTAAAGCTGCGGTTACGGTTCGGACGCCGCCGAGGGTCAGGAGAGCGTAGAAGCCGAGGGTCAGGAGAGCGTAGAAGTGGAGCAGGGGAGAGGTCGGGAGAGGAGCAGGAGTGTCAGGAGAGAAAGCCGCGCAGCAGCGCCGCCGTCCCCTCGCAGTGCTCCCGCATCACCTCGCGCGCCGCGTCCGCGTCCCGGTCGAGCACCGCGTCGACCAGCGCGGTGTGCTGGTGCTGCGAGTGCTCGAGGTTGCGTACGAGCAGCGGAATGCAGTCCAGCAGATCGTTCAGCGTGGCGCGCACCGCGGCGTATCGCGCGGTCAGCGTGGGGGAGCCGGACAGCTCGGCGAGGGTCAGATGCAGCAGCGTGTCCTGGCGCCGGTACTCGGCGAGCGGCGCGTCGTGCGTCGCGGTAAGGGCCGTACGCAGCCGGTCCGCGCCCTCGTCGGACAGGCCGTGCGCGGCGCACAGCCCGGCGGCCCCCACCTCCAGCACCTCGCGGAAGCGAAGGGTGTCCTCGACGTCCACATCCGCCACGCGTCGGCGCAGCTCGTCCTCGCCGTGGGCGTCGGGGCGGTGCAGCACGAACGTTCCGCCGTAGCGGCCGCGCCTGCTCTCAACGAGCCCCTGCTCGGTGAGCACCTTCAGTACCTCGCGCAGCGTGACCCGGCTGATCCCCATCCGGTCCGCGAGTTCGCGCTCCGCGGGCAGCCGTTCGCCCCCGGCGACCAGTCCGAGGCGCAGCAGCTGAAGAATCTGTTCCAGTGCTTCCTCGAAGCCGTTGCCCGCGCGCACGGGGCGCAGCACGGGCGTCAGCGGATCGGCCGCATCGTTCTTCTTCACCACGTCGCCGTTTCCTCTTCCCATGCAATGGTCTTCAGTAATACCTTATGGCTTCCGGCTGGCCCAAGGAGGCGTAATCCCGTGGCAGACCGCAAACCCCCGCTCGGGGTCGAGGAGCTTCGCATCCTCGTCGCGGGCGGTGAGATCGACACAGTCGTCCTGGCGTTCCCCGATATGCAGGGGCGGCTCCAGGGCAAGCGGTTCGCCGCCCCCTTCTTCCTGGACGAGGTCCTGGAACACGGCACCGAGGGCTGCAACTACCTCCTCGCCGTCGACACCGAGATGAACACCGTCGACGGTTACGAGATGTCCTCGTGGGAGCGCGGCTACGGCGACTTCGCCATGCACCCCGACCTCACCACACTGCGCCGAATCCCCTGGAACGAGGGCACCGCGCTGCTCGTCGCCGACCTCGCCTGGAACGACGGCTCATCCGTCGTCGCCGCGCCCCGCCAGGTCCTGCGCCGCCAACTGGACCGCCTTGCCGAGCACGGCTTCACGGCGCACGTCGGCACGGAGCTCGAATTCATCGTCTTCAAGGACACCTACGAGGAGGCCTGGGACCGCAACTACCGCGATCTCGTCCCGGCCAACCAGTACAACATCGACTACTCCGTCCTCGGCACCGGCCGCATCGAGCCGCTGCTGCGCCGGATCCGCAACGAGATGGCGACCGCCGGTCTGGTCGTCGAGTCCGCCAAGGGCGAGTGCAACCCCGGTCAGCACGAGATCGCCTTCAAGTACGACGAAGCCCTGGTCACCTGCGACCAGCACGCCGTCTACAAGACCGGCGCGAAGGAGATCGCCTCCCAGGAGGGCGTCTCGCTCACCTTCATGGCCAAGTACAACGAGCGCGAGGGCAACTCATGTCATATCCACCTCTCGCTCCAGGACGAGACCGGCGCGAACGTCATGGCGGGCGACGGACCCGGCGGAATGTCGCAGGTCATGCACCACTTCCTGGCCGGACAGCTGGCCGCGCTGCGTGACTTCTCGCTGCTGTACGCGCCCAACATCAACTCGTACAAGCGCTTCCAGCCCGGCTCCTTCGCGCCGACCGCCGTCGCCTGGGGCTACGACAACCGCACCTGTGCGCTGCGCGTCGTCGGCCACGGCCGCTCGATGCGGTTCGAGAACCGGCTGCCGGGCGGCGACGTCAATCCCCACCTGGCCGTCGCGGGCCTTGTCGCGGCCGGTCTGTACGGCATCGAGCAGCAGCTGGAACTGCCGGACGAGTGCTCCGGGAACGCGTACACCGCCGGATACGCGCAGGTGCCCACCACACTGCGCGAAGCGGCCGAACTCTGGGAGAACAGCCCCATCGCCACGGCCGCATTCGGCGACGAAGTCGTCGCGCACTACCGCAACATGGCGCGGGTCGAGCTCGAAGCCTTCGATGCCGCGGTGACCGACTGGGAGCTCCGCCGCTCCTTCGAACGTCTGTGAGGCACGTTTTGCCGTACGCGTACCACGAGGTGCTCAACCCCGCGACCGGGCAGGTCGTCGAGACCGTCCGGGCGACGACGGCCGCCGAGGTCGACGCCGCCGTCGCACGGGCCGCGAAGGCCCAGCAGGGCTGGGCGGCCGCCGCACCCGCCGACCGGGCCAGGCTGCTGCGCCGCTTCGCCGCGGTCGTCGACGAACACCTCGAAGAACTCGCCCTGTTGGAGGTGCGCGAGGCCGGGCACACCATCGGCAACGCCCGCTGGGAAGCGGGCAACGTCCGCGACCTCCTCGACTTCGCGGCCGGGGGAGTCGAGCGCCTGAATGGCCGTCAGATTCCCGTCGCGGGCGGCCTCGACATCACCATCCTCGAACCGCTCGGCGTCATCGGGGTGATCGCGCCCTGGAACTTCCCCATGCCGATCGCCGCCTGGGGCACGGCCCCGGCCCTCGCCGCCGGCAACGCCGTCCTCCTCAAGCCCGCGGAGACCACCCCGCTCACCGCGCTGCGGCTGGCCGACCTCGCCCTGGAGGCAGGTCTGCCCGAGCACCTGTTCCAGGTGCTGCCGGGCGCGGGCGACGAAGCGGGCAACGCGCTGGTCGAGCACCCGGGGGTCGCGAAGATCGTGTTCACCGGCTCCACCCGCGTCGGCAAGCAGATCATGGCCAAGTGCGCGGACCGCGTGAAGCGCGTAACCCTCGAACTCGGCGGCAAGAGCCCCAACATCGTCTTCGCCGACTCCGACCTCGAAGCCGCGGTCGCCGCCACCCCCATGTCCTTCCTGGACAACAGCGGCCAGGACTGCTGCGCCCGCACCCGCATCCTGGTGCAGAGCTCGGTGTACGACCGCTTCCTCGACCTTCTCGCCCCGGCGATCGAGTCCGTCGTCGTCGGCGACCCCGCCGACGAGAACACCCAGATGGGCCCGCTGATCTCGCAGGCGCAGCTGGAGCGGGTACGTGGGTACGTCCCCGACGAGCTGAAGGCGATCCGCGGCACCGCCCCGCAAGGCCCCGGTTTCTGGTTCCCGCCGACCGTCCTCACCGACCTCGCGCCGGACGCCCCCGCCGCCTGTGAAGAGGTCTTCGGCCCGGTCGCCGTCGTCCTCCCCTTCGACGACGAGGCCGACGCGATCCGGCTCGCCAACGCCACCGAGTACGGCCTGTCCGGCTCCATCTGGACCCGCGACGTCGGCCGGGCGATCCGCGTCTCCCGCGCCGTCGCCGCCGGCAACCTCTCCGTCAACTCCCACTCCAGCGTCCGCTACTGGACGCCGTTCGGCGGCTACCGGCAGTCCGGTCTCGGCCGCGAACTCGGCCCCGACGCCCTCACCGCTTTCACCGAAACCAAGAACGTCTTCATCAGCACGGAGGCCTGAAGCAATGACCGCCCAGAACATCTGCCGCCGCCTGGTCGGCCGTACCGCCGTCATCACCGGCGCCGGCAGCGGCATCGGCCTGGCCACCGCGCGCCGCCTCGCCACCGAGGGTGCCAACGTCGTCTGCGCCGACATCGACGAGACCGCGGGCAAGGCCGCGGCCGAGGAGGTCGGCGGCACGTTCGTACGCGTCGACGTCACCGACGCCGAGCAGGTCGAGGCGCTGTTCAAGACCGCGTACGACACCTATGGCAGCGTCGACATCGCCTTCAACAACGCGGGCATCTCGCCGCCCGACGACGACTCGATCCTCACCACGGGCCTGGAGGCCTGGAAGCGTGTCCAGGAGGTCAACCTCACCTCCGTCTTCCTGTGTTGCAAGGCCGCCATCCCTTACATGCAGCGCCAGGGCCGCGGCTCGATCATCAACACGGCGTCGTTCGTGGCCGTCATGGGCGCGGCGACCTCCCAGATCTCGTACACCGCGTCCAAGGGCGGAGTGCTCGCCATGTCGCGCGAGCTCGGCGTGCAGTTCGCCCGCGAGGGGATCCGGGTGAACGCGCTGTGCCCGGGGCCGGTCAACACCCCGTTGCTGCAGGAGCTGTTCGCCAAGGATCCGGAGCGCGCCGCGCGCCGCCTGGTCCACATCCCGGCCGGACGGTTCGCGGAGGCGGACGAGATCGCCGCCGCCGTGGCCTTCCTCGCCAGCGACGACTCCTCGTTCATCAACGCGTCGGACTTCCTCGTCGACGGCGGAATCGCGGGCGCGTACGTCACTCCCGTGTAGAAGCACGGAAGCGGCCCCCCTAGGGTGGCCGGATGAGCATGACGACCCCGGCGGGCTGGTACCCGGACCCCAACGTGCCCGGCAGCGAGCGCTGGTGGGACGGGACCGCCTGGACCGCGCACACCCGCCCGGTCCAGGCGGAGGCCCCCGTCCCGGCCCCGTCCCAGGCCGCCGGGTTCGGTCCGCCGGCCGTGCCGACGCGGCAGGCGGCACCCGGAGGCGGCGGCAAGGCGCGGCTGGTGGCGCTCGGCGCCGCGGGCGTGGTGCTCGTCGCGGCGGTCGCCACCGGCGCGGTGCTGCTCGGGACGGACGACGACGGTACGAAGCCGAAGTCCGCACCGAGCGTTTCCGAACCGGCCCCGACGACGGCGGATCCGAAGAACAGCCAGGCCCCTACCCCGCCCGCGAGCGACGACTCCGCGCTGCTGACCGACCAGCTCAACGGCATCACCATGGCCGTCCCCGAGGGCTGGGAGAAGTCCGACAGCTCCCTCGACGAGGGCACCACGATGGTGACGGACGAGACCTACGACTGCCCGGGAGGAGGCTCCTCGCTCTGCCGGCACGGCCGGGTGTCGTCGATCACCGCCGGCCAGACCGATGTGAACTCGCCCGCGACCCTCGCCAAACAGGACATCGAGACGGCGGCGGACAAGGCGTACGAGGAGGACACCCTCGGCACTCGCATCTTCGGCGGCATCAAGTCCCACACCGTGCTCAAGTCCCAGTCCATCGCGGTGGCCGGGCGTGCGGGCTATCTGGTGCGCTGGCGGGTCATCACCGGAGCGGGCCCTGGCGGGTATGTCCAGTCGTTGGCCTTCCCCTCGACGGTGGGCACCGGGGCGATGGTCGTCGTCCGCTTCGCCTTCGACGCGGGTCCGGACGGGCCGAAGCTCGCCGACATGGACAGGATCGCCGCGAGCATCCGCCCGATCGGCGACTCCACGAGCGGCGGCGTGGGCAGCAGCATCGGCCCGGACCAGAGCTGACGGCCGGCCAGTGGCTCGTCGCGCAGCCTCGACCGGGCAAATCGACGTGCATCTCTGCGGTCAGCAGAGTGTCTCCAGGGTTCGACGCGCCGGCTCCAGAATGGAGCGGGCTTGAGTGAGCTCGCCGGCACCTGGTCGAACAGGATGATGACCGGGCCCGGCCCCCGCTGTCGGGAGCGGGGGGCGGGCCCGGAGTACTGAGGCCCCCGGTGGTAGGCCGGTCTGTCAAGCGTCGGCGCCCGCCAGGCTTGGCGGCCGCCACGTCGCGACTCGCGGGCAGCCGCGGCGTCAGACGCGCGCGTCTGCCAGTTCCACCGTGCACAGCGGGTCCTCGCGGAACGGCGCCAGCTGCGCTTCCGTCGCGCTCGCGTCCGTGATCAGCGTCCAGGGACGGGTGAACGTGGCCCACCAGTGCGACTCCTCGCGGCCCAGTTTCTCTGCGTCGACCAGCACATAGACCGCCCGCGACCGTGCGATCATCAGCTGCTTCAGCGACGCCTGTTCCGGCCGCGCCTCGCAGATGCCGCGGCCCGCCACCACACCGTCCGCGCCGAGGAAGACCGCGTCCGCCGTCAGCTGCGACACCGCCGACTCGGCCAGCGGGCCGACCGTCCCCAGGCTCAGGGGCCGCACCGTACCGCCGAGGACGATCAGCTCGATCCCCGGCACCCCGGCCAGGATGTCGACGGACGTCAGCCCCGGCGTGGCAACCGTCAGCCCGTCGTGGGTCGCCAGCCGGGACGCGAGCGCCCCCACCGTCGTACCCGCATCAAGGAGGACCAGCCGGCAGCCAGCCACATGGGCCTCGGCCGCGCGGGCGATCGCCGCCTTCTCGGCGCGGGCGAGCGTCTCCCGCTCCTGCAGCGGCTGCTCCTCCGCGCCGCCCGGCGACAGCGCGCCGCCGTACGTACGGACGACCTCGCCGGACTCCGACAGCCGCGTCAGGTCCCGGCGGACGGTCGACTCGGACACGCCGTACCGTTTGGCCAGTTCCCTCACCGACAGGGGCCGCACCTGCAGCAGGTCGCGGATCTCCTGGCGCCGCTGCGCCCCGCTCACGCCGCATTCTCTTCGGACCCGGTACCCGCCGCCGCACCGCCCCGTCGCGGCGCCAGTTCCACGGCCTGGCGCAGCGCCTCGACCATCGACGCCTCGTCGGCGCGGCCGGTGCCCGCGATGTCGAACGCGGTCCCGTGGTCGACGCTGGTGCGGATGACGGGCAGGCCGACGGTGATGTTGACACCGGCGTCCAGGCCGAGCACCTTCACCGGGCCGTGGCCCTGGTCGTGGTACATGGCGACGACCAGGTCGAAGTCGCCGCGCACGGCGCGGAAGAACACGGTGTCGGCCGGGAGCGGGCCCTGCGCGTCGATGCCCTCGGCGCGGAGCTTCTCGATCGCGGGGACGACCTTGGCCTCCTCCTCGCCCTGCCCGAACAGGCCGTTCTCGCCGGCGTGCGGGTTGATGCCGCACACCGCGATGCGCGGGGCGGCGATGCCCGTGGCGACCAGTGTCTTGTACCCGCGGCGGATGGTCCGTTCCACCAGGCCCGGCTCGATCTTCGCGACCGCGTCGACCAGTCCGATGTGCGTGGTGACGTGGATGACGCGCAGTTTCGGCGCCGACAGCAGCATCGACACCTCCGGGGTGCCGGTCAGGTGGGCGAGCAGTTCGGTGTGGCCCGGGTACTTGTGGCCGGCCGCGTGCAGCGCCTCTTTGTTCAGCGGCGCCGTGCAGATCGCGTCGACGCGCCCCTCGGTGGCGAGCCGGGTGGCCGCCTCGATGTACCGGTAGGCACCCTCGCCGGCCACCGGCGACAGCTTCCCGAACGGCAGGTCCTCAGGGATGTTCGCGAGGTCCAGACAGTCCACGGTGCCGGGCTGATAGGCGGCCTCCTCGGGGGAGGCGACCGTGTTGACACGAAGACCGACACCTGTCAGTTCGGCCGCGCGGCGCAGCCGGGCCGCGTCTCCCACCACGAAGGGCAGGAAGGGAAGCGAAGCGGCGGCGCCGGCCAGCGCCTTGACGACGACCTCCGGTCCGACGCCGGCGGCGTCCCCCATGGTGATGGCGATTACAGGCTTGGACATGCGTCATCCTTCAGAATCTGTTGCGGTGGCACGGAAACGGTACGGGTCAGGCGGTGGCGGTCGCGGCGGCCGGGCCCCGCAGCGTCCGCGTGGCACGCAGCAGCGTCCCCGGATCGCCGAAGGCCCCGGCCTTGGTGATGACGGTCAGCCCGCCGGGCGTACGCATCCGTACCACCCCGGGCTCGACCTCGCCCTCGACCGCGAGCGTGTGCACGCCGACCGCGAGCAGCACGGCCCGCGCGGTCTCGCCGCCCGTGGCGACCAGGGCTCCCGCGCGGTCCAGACCGGCGCGCGTGACCTCGGCCAGTGCCACGGCGAACTGCTGGGCGCGCTCGGGCTCCACGGCCTGGGCGGGGTCGAGGAAGACAACGGCGTCGTCGCCCTCCGCGAGCGCGGTGCGCAGTTCGCGCATCGCGCGGGCGGCGCTGTGCGGCGCGGTCGTCACCTCGACCGGCACGGCGGGCAGTTCCTCGATGAGCGTGCGGCGCTGGGCGTGCGCCACCTCGCTCCGGCTCCCGACGCAGATGAGCGCCGGGCCGGGGGCCAAAAGGCCCGGCACGGCCGCGGACGGCGCGGCACCGGACGGTACGGCGGCAGCGGGAGCGGCGGGCGCTGCGGGACCGGACGCCGGATCCACGTCCGTCCGCAGCGGGCCCAGCTTGTGGGCCATGCCGCCGGAGCCGACCAGCAGTACGGGCAGGTCCGCCGAGGCCCGGACCGTGAGCGCGAGGTCCTCGTCGGTGAGCGCGTCGACGACCACCGCGTCGGCTGTGCCGGCCGCCGCCGCGAGGGCGCGGGACGGGTCGCCGTCCCGCAGTTCCGCGAGGCTCAGCAGCGCCACGGTCAGGCCCGCGGCCTCCAGCTGTTCGATGAGGGGGCGGCGGCCAGGGTGCCGTTCCTCGACGGGCTCGCCACCGAGGAGGACCCGGCCACCGACGACTGTGCGTCCCGTGGCGGGGAAGGCAGGGGCGACGACCGCGAGGTGACGCCCCCCTTCCCGCTCGTTCAGGGCCGACAGGCAGCCGCTGACCTCGGGACCGATGTTGCCTCGGAGCGTTGAGTCGATCTTCTTGTAGACCAGGGTCTGCGGCCCCGACCGGCGGATGGCCGCCGCGGCCCGGTCGGACGCGGCGCCGGCGGACGCGTAACGGGAGTCGGTGTCGATCGCGACCACCGTCGCCCGCGGCCACTGGGCCTCCGCGTACAGCAGCACCACCGTGTCGGCGCGCCCGGCGAGCGCGACGGCGCTGTCCGCCGCGCCCGACAGGTCGTCGGCGACGATGAGCAGCGAGGGGGACGGGGAGGTCATGTGATGCGGCGGTACCTGGCTCACCGGCGCGTGATCCCGTCGGTTGCCGCGGCGCCGGCGGGCGAGGGTATCGCCGCCGTGGTCTCGGCGGGCACGTCGTCGGCGATTGCCTCCGGCCGTACTCGCAGCAGCCTGCGGTGGTACGCGGCGGTGATGACCGGGGTGAGCAGGGAGGTCACCACCACGGAGGCGGCCACCAGCACGGTGGCCTTGTCGGCGGCTTCCTTGTACACGGGATTCGCGGCCGCGACGAGCGCGGGCACGGCGGCCGCGTTACCGGCGGTGCTGGCGGCCGCGAGGCCGGGCAGACCGTTGCCGCCGATCAGCCTGTCTGTCGCGAAGAGGGTGCTGCCACTGATGATCAGGACGAACAGGCCGAGGCCGAGGCCGAGCAGACCGGCCGTCCACACGGCGCCCAGGTCGATACCGGAGCCGAGCGCGAAGCCGAAGAAGGGGATGCACACCGGCACGGCGGCGCCGAGGAAGCGGCGCATCTCGGGGTCGAGGTTGCCCAGGATCATGCCGACGATGAGCGGCAGGATCGCACCGAGCATGGTCTGCCACGGGAAGGCGGACAGACCGGCGACGCCCAGCGTGAGCATCGTGAGGAACGGACCGGACTCCAGGCTCATCAGCGAGTACGCGGCCGCGTCCTTGGGCTTGCCGAACTGACCCATCAGCGCCATGTACAGGCCGCCGTTTGTGTCGTTGAGCGCGGCCACGATGGCCAGGGTCGACAGACCGGCGAACACCCCGCCGTTGACCGGGGTCTCGCCCAGGAAATGGCCCGCGATGACGCCGATCACGACCGCGACGCCGGCCTTCACGATGAGGAGCGCCCCGCCCTTCTTCAGGATGTAGGGCGTGGTGCGCAGTTCGATCGTGGCGCCCATACAGAGGTAGAACACCGCGAGGATCGTCAGCGCGCCCGAGAACAGTGCGCCCGTGAACGAGCCGAAGAACTCGCCGGTGCCGGAGTGGACGGTGTTGATCGCAGCGCCCACCAGCAGCGGGACGAGCATCATCCCGCCGGGCACGCGCTCCAGGCTTCTCTTGATCGGTATGGACATTGCGGCCTCTGCCTTCTATCGGCCCCATGAGGGTGTCGGCGACACGGCACACCCTCCCAAAGAAGAGGAACCGCGCGCTCCGCTGATGACGTGGACATTAAAGGTGTGTGCGCGCTTCGCGCAAGGTGCTTGAAACGTGCAATTTACAGAGTGTCCTCCATCTGGCGCGGGTGTGACGATCCGGTTGCAGCGGACATCGGGAACGTGTTGCACCCCAACTGGTCGGCCGTGGCGTGCTCTTGTCGGACAGGTCATCGCCGAGCAGGTCGTCGGCGAGGTGGTGCACGCTCGTGTCGATGCGCGCGGGTGAGGGGTGCGGCGAACCTGAGTGCGGCCGCGTGCACAGTCCGGGCTTGATGCGCGTAGTGCGCGGATGGCTCGAAAGAGTCCGCCGATCGGCCCGCAGACGGCCGACCTGACGGGTCTCCACCTGCTCTGATCAGCAGATGTTCACCTGAATGCCGTCTGGCGATCACGGGGTGCGGGAGTGTTTGTCGCCAACACGTCAAAGTGTAGCGGCGTCCTCCGTCCCCAATAATGGAGCTGCAATGCGCATTTCGCGCGTGCGTGTAGTGGTGGCCGCCGCCGCTGTACTTTCCATGGCGGCTACGGCCGCCTATGCCGATCCCGTGCTGTTCGGGTTCGGTAATGCCAAGATCGGCCGTCAGGCCGATGGCTCCGTCATCACCAGTACCGGTCAGCGCCTGACGCCGGCGGGTGTCACCGCCGAGCTCACCGGCCGGCCGCTGGACGAGGCGATCCGCCCTGACGGCAAGACCGCGGTGCTGCTCAACGCTCAGGGTTCGCTGCTCGTGGTTCTGGACCTTGCTACCCACAAGGTTGTGCAGAACTTCGCGGTTGCGGGCGCCAGTGCCTCGTACGCGGGTGTCGCCTACAGCCCCGACGGCAACGAGGTGTATGCCTCGTCGGCCAACGGGAGGATTGTGCGGGCGGCTGTGGCGGCCGATGGCACGCTGAGCAACGCCCGGACCATCACGCTTCCGCAGACCAGCGGCAACCCCTACCCGGGTGGTCTGGCTGTCTCACCCGACGGCAAGACGCTGTATGCGGCGCTGAGCCGGAACAACAGCCTGGCCGAGATCGATCTGGTGGCCGGTCAGGTTGTCCGGGAGATCCCGGTCGGGAACGCGCCGCATGCCGTTGTCGTCAAGGACGGCAAGGCGTATGTCACCGATCAGGGCGGGCGGAAGGCCGCGGAGGGTGACCGGACGGTCAACTCCGCGGGAACGCCTATTGTGGCCGACCCGGTGACCGGGGCGCCGGCCACCGGAACTGTTTCTGTGGTCGACCTGGCCGCGGGCAAGACCGTGCGCAACGTCCCGGTCGGGCTGCAGCCGACGGGGGCCACGATGCACGGCGACGCGCTGTTCGTCACCAACAGTTCCTCCGACACGATCTCGGTCATCGACACCCGTAATCCGTCCCGGGTGCAGACGATCGATGTGCGTCCGCTGCCGCGTCTGCCGAAGGGGAGTCAGCCCAACGGGGTGACTTTCGTCGGCAAGGACCAGTTGGTGGTCACCCTGGGCCGTACGAACGCTCTGGCGGTGTACCGGTGGAAGGGGTTCGGGGGCTCGGCTGAGTTCCGTGGCCTGGTGCCCACCGGCTTCTACCCGACAGCGGTTCTCGGCGACGAGGCGCACGGTCAGCTTGTGGTGGCCAACGGCAAGGGTGTCGGCTCGCTCGGCCCCGCGAACGCGGACGGCGGCCGCAGGGTGCAGGCCCTGGTCGGCAGCGCCGAGTTCGTGGACATCCCCAGCCTGAACAAGCTGGGCAAGTACACCAAGCAGGTGCTTGAGAACAACGGCCTGAACTCGTCGACGGCATACGACCACGCCCGCAAGAATGTCAAGCCGGTGCCGGTCCCGGAGCGGGTCGGTGAGCCCTCGACGATCAAGCATGTGTTCTACATCATCAAGGAGAACCGGACCTACGACCAGGTTCTCGGTGATGTCGACAAGGGTGAGGGTGACGTCAAGCTGACTCAGTTCGGCAAGGAGGTGACTCCGAACCAGCACGCCATGGTGGAGCAGTTCCCGCTGATGGACAACTTCTACGCCGACGGTGATCTGTCCGCGGACGGCCACCAGTGGGCGACGCAGGCCAACGTGCCGGACTATCTGGAGAAGTCGTTCGGCTCGTTCGTGCGCAGCTATCCGTTCAACGGTGGCGACTCCATGGCGTACCTGCCGACCGGCTTCCTGTGGGGTGCGGCCACGAAGGCCGGCAAGTCCGTGTCCGTGATGGGTGAGTACGCGCCGCAGTTCACCGGTCCGGGAAACTTCGGCCCGTGGGCGGACTGGTACAAGGACTCCAAGATCCTGTCCGGTGAGGAGTCCGGGGAGCTGCACGCGCCCCCGCACAACTTCCAGGCCAAGGCTGACGTGCCGGGGCTTGACCCGCTGCTGGTGAGGGACTACCCGAACTACAACAACGGTATCCCCGACGCGTACCGCTACGAGATCTTCAAGCAGCAGTTCGACGGGTGGCAGAAGAACGGCGACCTGCCCGCCCTGACGGTCATGCATCTGCCCGACGACCACACCGCGGGCTCGGCGTCCAACTTCCCCACCCCGCGAGCCATGGTCGCCGACAACGACCTTGCCCTGGGCAAGATCGTCAGTGACATCGCGAAGAGCAAGTACTGGAAGGACTCGGCCATCTTCGTGACCGAGGACGACTCCCAGGCCGGCACCGACCACATCGACGGACACCGCACCACCGGCTACGTCATCAGCCCGTGGACCAAGCGCGGGAGTGTCGACAGCACCTACTACACCCAGGTCAACATGGTGCGGACCATCGAGCAGATCCTCGGTCTGCCGCCGATGAACCAGATGGACCTCGCGGCACCCCCGATGAACACCCTGTTCACCACCAAGCCGGACTACACACCGTACGCCCTGCGGCCCAACCAGATACCGCTGGACGAGATGAACCCGGGTTCCGCCCCGAGCAGCTCGGCGACCGCCGCCGACAAGCCGACCGGTATCGAGAAGGAGTGGGTCGAAGCCAGCAACGCGATGGGCTTCGGTGACCCCACCACCCCGCCGGACGCCACCGACCGCAACGTGCTCAACCACGCGGTGTGGTACGCGACCGAGGGCTACGACAAGCCCTACCCGGGCGAGAGCCGGGTGCTCCACCCGAACGAGGTGCCCAGGATCGAGGGCGCGGTGGACCCGGAGGACGCCTACACCCCGCTGAAGTAACACACCCCCGGCAGTTGCCGGAGACCACCGCTGAACCGGCGCCGTGAGGCCCACGGTTCCGGGCGAGGAGAACCCCGCCCGGAACCGCGCCTCGTGGCCGCCGCATCACCGGGACGAGGCGGGCGCGGCAGGGGAACGGCCCTTTCGGGCGGGTTCCCCCGCCGCGCCCGCCCCAGCACGCCACGGCGGAGTCCCGCTTCTTGTTCGCACACAGAAAGGCAATCAGGTGGATGGGCACACAGTTGACGACGATTCCTCGGCCGGCTACGCGGTCGACATCCGGGGACTGATCAAGAACTTCGGCGAGTTGACCGCCGTCGCCGGAGTGGATCTGCGGATTGAGGCCGGTCGGGTGCACGGGCTCCTCGGGCCCAACGGCGCGGGCAAGACCACCCTGCTGCGGATGCTGTTCGGCCTGATCCGCCCGGACGGCGGCACGGTCGGCCTGCTCGGCAGGGCGAGCGGCCACGGACAGGGCCCGGTCGTGCTGGACGGAGTCGCGGGCTTCGTGGAAAGCCCCAGCTTCTACCCGTACCTGTCCGGCAGGCGCAATCTGGAACTGCTCGCCGCACTCGACGGCATCATCGCCGGCGCCGACAGGGAGAAGGCGATCGAGCAGGCCGTCGAACGCGCCGGACTGCTCGGGCGGGAGGGCCAGAAGGTCGGCGCCTACTCGTTCGGCATGCGCCAGCGCCTGGGTATCGCGGCAGCACTGCTGCGCGAACCGAAGCTTCTCGTTCTCGACGAGCCGGCGAACGGGCTCGACCCGGCCGGACTGCGCGATATGCGCTCCCTCATCGGCGAGTTGGCCGAAGGCGGCCTCACCGTTCTGCTGAGCAGCCACAACATGGCCGAGGTGGAGACGCTGTGCGACAGCGTCACCATCATGCGCACCGGCGGGGTCGTCTACGACGGCTCGATCGAGGACCTGCGCGCGCAGGCACCCGATCCCGGACACCTGCTGCGCACCGGCGACGACCGGCAGGCATTGGCCCTGGCCGGCGTTCATCCGGGCATCCGCGCCGAGGAGCACCCCGACGGCGGACTGTCCGTCCGGGCCGCTCAGGAAGCGCTGGACGGCTTTGTGATCGCCCTGGCCGGGGCGGGGATCGCCGTGCGCGGACTCCAGCTCGTCCAGACGCCGTTGGAGACGCTGTTCGCCATGCTCACGGAGGACACCGAGTCCGCCGCGGACGCCGGGCCGACCCAGGACACCCCCACGGCACCGATCTTCGAGGACAGGAACGCGGCCGCCGCCGAACCGATGAAGCCGGTCGGCAGCGCATCAGGAGGAGCACGATGAGCCAGACAGCCCTTCCCGCCGCCGGCCCCGTCCGAGCAGCGAGCGCCGCACGCCCATTGCGGGGCGCCACGGTGGTCTACCGCTGGGAGATACGGAAGCTGACCGCCCAATGGTGGGTCCGGACGAGCCTTGCCGTGTACTTCCTGGCACCGTTCGCGTTCGCAGCCGCCCTGCGCATGCAGGACACCCTGCCGTCCGACACGCTGTTCGGGCGCTGGGTGCACGACACCGGGTACGCCGCCCCGCTCGTGGTGCTGAGCTTCGCCGGACAGTACGCCCTTCCCCTGCTGGTCTGCATGGTTGCCGGAGACATCTTCGCCTCGGAGGACCGGCACGGTACCTGGAAGACCGTTCTGACGCGGTCGCACAGCCGCACCGACATCCTGGTGGGCAAGTCCCTGACGGCCGCCACCTACACGGTTGCCACGGTGGTGCTGACTGCGGTCGGATCCATCGCCTCGGGCATGCTGGTGCTCGGCCGACAGCCTCTCGTCAGCCTGTCCGGCAGCCTGGTGCCGTCCGGCAGGGCGGCCGAGCTGGTGGCGCTGAGCTGGGCCACCAACCTCCCGCCCGCGCTGGGATTCACCGCGCTGGGACTGCTGCTGTCGCTGGTCACCCGCAACAGCATCGCGGGCGCGCTGGGGCCGGCCCTGATAGCCGGAATCATGCAGATGCTCTCCTTCGTGGGCGGGCTCGGCATCGTCCGGCACCTTCTGCTGACCACCCCCTTCGACGCGTGGCACGGCCTGCTCGTCGCCGAGCCTTACTACGGGCCGCTGTGGGAGGGCCTGCTGGTCTGCGCCGGCTACATCGTGATCTTCATGGGTGCGGCCTACGTCGTACTCCGCCGCCGCGACTTCACCGAAGGCTGAAAGGAAAGCCCAGCCATGCTCATCACATCACCGACCCGGCGTGCAGCCTTCCGGCACCGGGCCCGCAGGACCGTGATCGCCGCCGCGGTCCTCGCCGCACTGCTCGGTACGGCCGGCTGCGGCGCGGAGGAGATCACCCGCGCCCGGGTGGAAGCGGCCGTCGGACCGACGTACAAGAACCTGTACCTGCTCCAGCATCAGATGCAGCACGGAACGAACGAGGCTCCGCCGCCGGTGCCCTCCACCGCGAACTGCACCAAGGGCGGCAGGGCCAACACCGAGGGCGGTCCCGGCACCGACTGGGCCTGCAAGGTGCGCTGGCTGGCGCCCACCGGCGCCGTCGTGGCCCTCACCTATGAAGTCGCGGTGCTGCCCAACGGCTGCTACACCGCCCAGGGGCCGTCCGGCCTGGTGGGACAGCAGAGGATCCGGGGCATGGACTGGACCGACCACACCAATCCGATCTACGAGTTCGACGGCTGTTTCGACACCAACAGCTGACACGCCAAGCCGGGGGACCAGCGGCAGGACTAGAGAAAGGTGCGGCCCTCGCCCCGGTACGTGGGCGCGGTGCCCGTCACCCGGTCACCCTCGATCATTTGCAGCGTGTCGAAGCGCTCGCACAGCTCCCCGGCCTTGGCGTGCCGGAACCACACCTTGTCGCCGATCAGCAGATCGTCGGCGGCCGAGCCGAGCAGTGGGGTCTGCACCTCGCCGGGCCCCTCCTGCGGGTCGTAGCGCAGCCCCTCCGGGAGACAGGGGACGGGCAGCCGGTCCGGGCCGGCCGCACCCGATGCCGGGTAGCCGCCGCCGAGCACCGTCACCACGCCCACGCCCGGCCTGCGCACCACAGGCTGGGCGAAGAGTGCGGCCGGACGCCCCGTGAACGAGGTGTAGTTGTCGAACAGCCGCGGGACATACAGCCCGGACCCGGCGGCGATCTCGGTCACCGCGTCCTCGGCCGCGGTGTGCTGGACGCTGCCGGTGCCGCCGCCGTTGACGAACTCCAGGTCCGGCGTCACGGCCCGCACCGCCCGCACGACCGCGGCCCGCCGGCCCGCCAGCTCCTTTCGGGCCGCGGACTGCATCAGCCGGACGGCCCGCGAACGCAGCGGACTGCCCGCCACGGCGTCCCCGACACCCGCCACATGCCCCTCGTACGCCATCAGCCCCACCAGCCGGAAGCCCGGGCGGCGCGCGATCGACCGCGCCAGCTCGGCCAGCTGGGCGGGCTCACGCAGCGGCGAACGCCGGGTCCCGATCCTTACCCTGCCGCCCAGCAGTTGCAGCGCGGTGTCGAGTTCCAGACAGACCCGGATCTCCTCCTTGCCGCCGGCCCGCGAGCGGTCGATCAGCTCCAGCTGCGCCGCGTCGTCGACCATCACGGTCACGGTGGCCGCGAGCTTGGGGTCGCCCGAGAGCTCCGCGAACCCGGCCCGGTCCGCGGAGGGGTAGGCCAGCAGTACGTCGTCGAACCCGGCCCGCGCCAGCCACAGCGACTCGTCCAGCGTGAACGACATGATCCCCGCGAACCCGTGGCGCGCCAGCACCCGCTCAAGGAGTGCCCGGCAGCGCACGGACTTGCTCGCCAGCCGGATGGGCTTGCCGCCCGCTCTGCGCACCAGATCGTCGGCGTTGGCGTCGAACGCGTCGAGATCGACGACTGCGAGCGGCGCGTCGAGGTGGGCGGTGGCCCTGTCGTAGCGGGCCCGGTCAGCGGCACGGGGAGTCATGGCCTGAGCTTGCCAGACCGAATTACCGGCAGGGTAGGGGGACGTTTTGCGCAGATCCCCCCGGACCCCTGGGCTCGTTCCCGCGGCGCGTGTTCCAGCCCGTAGAGTGACGCACAAGCGGAGACCAACGGGCCTGCCCCGAGAGGCGATCCGTTGGTGTACGTGGACGAGAATTCAGGGGGGGGCGGGATGAGCACGGAGGCGCGACGTCCTCCCGGCCCGGCCTCGCCTCAGCCCGACGACGGGGAGCCGACGCCGAGCACGTCCCGCATCACCGAGGCGGTGGTCCCGCCGGCCCCGAAGACGCTGCGGGCGTCGAGGATTGCGGAACTGGTTCCCCCGGAGCCGGTGCTCCCGCCGCCGGGGCCGGCGGCCCCGCGGCGTCCGGAGACACCGGCGGGCGAGCCGTCTGCCGGTGTCTCCGGACGGGCCCGGCCGGCTGTCCCGCCGTACTCGGAGACGCGGGCGGGCGAGCCCTCCGCCGACGCAGAGACCCGCACGGCGGTCCTGCGGCGTCCGGAGACACCGGCGGGCACGTCATCCGTCGCCGGTCAGGCCCGCCCGGCCGCCCCGCCGCACTCGGAGACGCGAGCGGGTGCGCCGTCTGTCGACGCTCAGGCCCGCCCGGCCGCGCCTGCGATCCGGCCCGCGGCCGGGGCCGGCGGCTTCGGTCGGACCGAGCCGGACGCGGCCGTCCCCGACATGCGGTCCGGGGTTGTGGACAGTGGCTCCGCAGGGCGCGCGCCGAACGTCCGCTACGGGCCGCCTGCTGACGGCGGGCGCCGCCCGTCCTCCTACTCGCTGCCGCCGGATGCGTCGTCCGGCGTTCCGCCGCGTCCGGAGGTACCGCCCGCCCGCTCCGGCGTACCCGCGCCCCCGCGCCCGCCCGCCGCCGAGAGCCCCGCACCACCCCGCCCCGGCGCGTCCCCGAGCGGGTTCCGGCCCGACGTTTCGCCACCGAGCGCGCCCGCGCCGGATGCGTCGTCCGGCGTTCCGCCGCGTCCGGAGGTACCACCCGCCCGCTCCGGCGTACCCGCGCCCCCGCACCCGCCCGCCGCCGAGAGCCCCGTCCCGCCCGTCGAGACCACCGCCCGACTGCGGCCCATCGCCGCGCCCCCCGGCCCCCGTACCGGCTCCGCGCCGCTGCCGGCCGAGGTGCCGCCGCGGCCCGCCGGTGCGCCTGCGCGGCGCAGGGCCGTCGGGGCCGTCGACCTCACGCCGCGGCCCGGCGCACGACCCGCGTACCCCGGCGCCGGAGCCAGTGGCCAGTCCTGGCCGCCGCCGGAGAGCCCGGCCGAGATGACCACCCGGCTCCGTCCCGTACGGACCCGGCACCCCGCGCGCACCCTGGGCGCCGTCGCCTGTGTCGTCCTCGGGCTCGGCCTCATCGGTGGCGCGGCCACCGGCAGTTGGCTGACCGGCGACTCCAGCGCCGATGCCACCGCCCGTACCGGGTACACCGAAAGCCGCACCCTCTGGCACAGCGTTCCCGTCGACACCCTGTTCCCCCGAACCCTCAAGGGCGAGGGCGCGGGACCCGGCGGCGCGGACCGGGTCTGGACCCGGATCGCCGTCGCGCCCGACGGCGGCTGCGCGACCGCCCTCGACCCGCTGCTGGTCACGACGTTGCAGCCGGTCGGCTGCGCCCGCGTGCTGCGCGCCACCTACGCCGACGCGACGGCCAGCAGCGTCACCACGGTCGGGCTGATCTTCACCGAGGCCGACGCGGCCGCCATGCACGCGCTGGCTTCCCGCTTCAGCGCGGAAGGCCTCGACGAGCGCCCCGATCTGATGCCCCGCACCCTCCCGGCGGAAGGCACCGTCGCCGCCGGTTTCGGCCGCCGGCAGCGCGCCAGCTGGACCGTGAACGTCCTGACCGAAGCGCCCGTCGTCGTCTACGCCGTGTCCGGCTTTGCCGACGGCCGTACTGTCACCGACCCGCAGCCCGCCGACGAGGCCAAGGCCAAGGGCGCGACGTCCGCGCCCGCCCAGGCGGGCCTCGGCCATGAGGCCAAGGGCATCGCGGACCGTATCCAGGGCGCACTGCGCAAGACCGTAAGCACGGCCACGGAGAAGCCCGAATGACCCGCCGCCCCGGCCCCCGCCCGCGTCGCCGCTCCCGTCCCCGCCACCGCGCCGCCGCCACCCTCGCGGCCGCCGCCCTCGCGCTCCTGCCGTCGACGCCCGCGCACGCGGACGGCATCCGGACCCAGCAGTGGGCGCTCAGCTCCCTGAATACCGACCAGGCCTGGCGCACCACCAAGGGCGGGGGCATCACCGTCGCGGTCCTCGACACGGGCGTCGACGACCGCCACCCCGACCTCGCGGGCTCGGTCCTGCCCGGCAAGGACTTCATCGGCTTCGGAGCCCAGCGGGGCGAACGCGCCTGGGCTCGCCACGGCACCGCCATGGCCGGCATCATCGCCGCCCACGGCCACGGCCCGGGCAGCGAGGACGGCGTCATGGGCATCGCGCCCGCGGCGAAGATCCTTCCCGTCCGGGTCATCCTCGAAGGCACCGACAAGGCCCGCGAGAAGGCCCGCAACTCCCGCGGCAACGCCCTCGCCCAGGGCATCCGCTGGGCCGCCGACCAGGGCGCCGACGTCATCAACCTCTCCCTCGGCGACGACAGCGAGTCCGCGCACCCCGAGGCGGCCGAGGACGCCGCCGTGCAGTACGCGCTCGCCAAGGGCTCCGTCGTCGTCGCCTCGGCCGGCAACGGCGGCGAGAAGGGCGACCACATCTCGTACCCCGCCGCCTACCCGGGCGTGATCGCCGTGACCGCCGTCGACCGCTTCGGCACCCACGCGGCCTTCTCCACCCGCCGCTGGTACGCCACTGTCAGCGCCCCCGGTGTCGACATCGTCATGGCCGACCCCGACCAGAAGTACTACCAGGGCTGGGGCACCAGCGCGGCCTCCGCCTTCGTCTCCGGCGCGGTCGCCCTGGTCCGCGCCGCCCACCCGGGCCTGGCCCCCGCACAGATCAAGAAACTCCTCGCGGACTCCGCCCGCAACGGCCCCGAGGGCGGCCGCGACGACGCCAAGGGCTACGGCATCGTCGACCCGGCCGCCGCGATCAAGGCGGGCGCGAAGCTGCGCCCCGCCGGCCTGAAGGCCGCCTCCTCGGGCTACGACGAGGAGTACTTCGGCCCCGGCCCCGCGGCCGCGAAGAAGGACGCGGAGCCGGCCGGCTGGCTCGCCCCGCTCGCGGGCGGCATCGGCGCGCTGGTGCTGGCGGGCGCGGTCGTGCTCTGGCGCGGTGGCCGGGTCAGAAGGACCTGACCGCCTCTCGCGCCGCCGCCTCGACGAGCGCGATGCCCGCCTCCTTCGTCGTATGCCCGTCGGAGAGGACCGCCACCAGGCAGACACGGCCGTCCACCGAGACCCGTCCGATGCTGTTGACGTCCCAGAGCCCGGTGGCGGTCCGCGACATCCAGCCGTTCTTGAGCGCCCAGCTGCCGCCGGCCGCCGACACCCCCCAGTCCTGGTCCGCCGCGATCTGCTCCATCAGCCCCTGCAGATACGTACGGGACGCCTCGCTCAGCACCGAGTCCGTACCGAACACGGCCTGAAGCAGGGCGAGTTGATCGCGGGCAGTGGTCTGCGTCAGCCCCCAGGCGTCAGCCCCGGCCGTCTCGGTGAGACCGAGCCGCTCATTGGCCGCGTCGAGCCCCTCCGCCCCACCGATCGTCTGCCACAGCGCCGTTGCCGCGGCGTTGTCGCTGCGCTGGATCATGGCGGCCGCCTGGGTCTTCTCCAGGGCGGTGAGTGAACGCCCGGTGTCCTGCGCTCCCAGCAGCAGGGTCGCCAGGATGTCGACCTTGACGATGCTCGCGGTGTCGTACGTCTCGTCCCCGTAAACCGCGCTGTCCCCGCTCCCGGTGTCGAGCACCGCGACCGACAGTGACGCGTCGGACTGCCCGACGACCGGTTCGACCGCGGCGGCCAGCACCGTATCGAGATCCACGGCTGCCTCCGCGGTTTCGGGAGTCCCCGACGGGGACGCAGACGGTGAAGCCGACGATACGGCGCGGGGCGCGGCATCCGGCGAGTGCCCGAGGGAGTACGCCCCCGCGGCGACCGAACCGGTCACCAGGAACGCCGCCGTCACCGCCGCGGAGATGACGGATCTGCGGGGGGCACGGGCTCTGTGGCGAGGAGACATGGGCAGGACGCTAGGAACCGTGTCTGGGAGCAGCCTGTGCCCCGCCTTCGGGCCCGGTAGGAAAATGCCGTGGGCGCGGCGGCTAGGCTCGTCGCGTGGCGCTCAAGAACATCCCTGACCCCGGTTTCTCCGACGACGACGGCACCGCCGATCCCCGGCTGACGGCGGCCCTCGCGGCCTGGTCCGCGGACCGCACGGCCCAGCAGCCGGTGCTCGAGGCCCTCAAGGACGCCCGACTGCTGGTCCCGGTCGTCGCCATGCTCGGCGAGGTCGAGGAGGACGAGAACGGCCTGCGCCGCGAGAAGACCAGCGAGATGGCGATCCCCACGCTGACGGCGGGCGACCGCCGTGCGCTGCCCGCGTTCACCTCGATCGACTCGCTGGCCCGCTGGGACCCGCACGCGCGCCCCGTGGCCGTACCGCTGCACCAGGCATTGCAGGCCGCCGCCCACGAGCAGGCCGACACACTGCTGCTCGACGTCGCGGGTCCCGTCCCGTACCAACTGACCGGCAGCGCGCTGCTCGCCCTCTCCGAAGGCCGCACCAGCGCCGACCCGCTCGACGACCCGGCGGTCACCGCGGCGGTACGGGACGCGGTCGCCGCCGAGCCCGCGGTGCTCCGCGCCCACCTCGGCCCCGGCCGCGCGGACGGCATCCTCGCCCTGGTCCTCGCCGCGGACGCGGCCCCTGCCCAGGCGGCCCGCCGCGTCGCCGAGACGCTGGCGGCCGACGACGTACTGAGGGCCCGCCTGGTGCGGGGCCTCGACCTGGCACTGCTTCCGGCCGAGGCCACCCCGCCGGGCGAGCCCCTCTTCGTACGCGGTTAGAGGGCAGGATCCAGGCTCAGCCGTACACCGGGCCGGTGTACTTCTCGCCCGGTCCACGGCCCGGCTCGTCCGGGACCAGCGACGCCTCGCGGAACGCCAGCTGCAGCGACTTCAGCCCGTCGCGCAGCGGCGCCGCGTGGAAGGAGCTGATCTCGGTCGCGCTCGCGTCCATCAGACCCGCCAGCGCGTGCACCAGCTTCCGTGCCTCGTCCAGATCCTTGTGGTCTGCGCCGTCCTCGGTCAGACCGAGCTTCACGGCGGCCGCGCTCATCAGATTCACCGCGACCGTGACGATCACCTCGACGGCGGGGACCTCCGCGATGTCGCGGGTCATGTCGTCGAAGCCGGGGGATTCATTGGGGGTGGTCGCGTCACTCATGACGCATACGATATGCCCCGCCGCAGACGAGCGGGCCCCGGCCACCGGTTAGCCGCTTCCGGCCGGAGCTGCTAACCTCGTGTAACGACCGGCTGGACACCTGTGTGCCCGGCCCACAAGTGGAGGCTCCGATCTCCCACCTGACTGTCCTCCGGGGCGGCGGGTCACCGGTCAGGTGGCGTCCATCGTTCCGTACGGACGATGGAGCCGCCCGATAAGCCCCGCGGTAGCACGCGGCGGTGTTCCGGTATTCCGAGGAGCTCCCGCCTGTGTCCCGTCCGGGGCATTTTTCACGTTCCGGCGCGGTTGGTCTTAAAGAACAGACGTTACGCGGCTGCCTGCCAGACATCCGTGTGGTGCTACTTAGGAGGATCCATCAGCGCCGAGCCCCGCATCAACGACCGGATTCGCGTTCCCGAAGTGCGACTTGTCGGTCCCAGCGGCGAGCAGGTCGGGATTGTTCCGCTTGCCAAGGCCCTCGAGCTTGCGCAGGAGTACGACCTTGACCTGGTCGAGGTCGCGGCGAGCGCCCGTCCGCCCGTGTGCAAGCTCATGGACTACGGGAAGTTCAAGTACGAGTCGGCCATGAAGGCACGTGAGGCGCGCAAGAACCAGGCGCACACGGTCATCAAGGAGATGAAGCTCCGGCCGAAGATCGACCCGCACGACTACGACACCAAGAAGGGTCACGTCGTCCGGTTCCTCAAGCAGGGGGACAAGGTCAAGATCACGATCATGTTCCGTGGTCGTGAGCAGTCCCGCCCTGAGCTTGGCTTCCGCCTGCTGCAGCGGCTCGCTTCCGATGTCGAGGACCTCGGGTTCATCGAGTCGAACCCGAAGCAGGACGGCCGGAACATGATCATGGTTCTTGGCCCGCACAAGAAGAAGACCGAGGCCATGGCCGAGGCGCGTGAGGCCCAGGCCGCCCGCAAGGCGGAGCGTCAGGGCTACGCGCACGAGGAGTCGACGGACGAGGCCGCCCAGGCCCCGGCCGAGGCCCCTTCCGAGACGCACTCCGAGGCGTGACCTGATGGGGCTGCCACCCAGGCAGCCCCGGGTACCGCCCGGAACCCACAAACCAAGATCTGACGCTCCTGTTGTCCGGTGTCCGCACCGGGGGAGCGCCACTGACGAGGAGATAACGGCGCGATGCCGAAGAACAAGACGCACAGCGGTGCCAAGAAGCGCTTCAAGATCACCGGCTCCGGCAAGGTGCTCCGTGAGCGCGCCGGCAAGCGCCACCTGCTGGAGCACAAGTCGTCCAAGCTGACGCGTCGCCTCACCGGCAACGCCGAGATGGCCCCGGGTGACTCGAAGACCATCAAGAAGCTTCTCGGCAAGTGACGTATGTGTCCCCGGTGACCGGGGGCACGCGCCGAGACCGGGACCAATTCGTTTCCGGGCCGGGGTGAGTCGAACTCTCAATCCCAGCCCCGCTGCAAGGAGTTAACAAGTGGCACGCGTCAAGCGGGCAGTCAACGCCCACAAGAAGCGCCGGGCGATTCTCGAGCAGGCCAGCGGCTACCGCGGTCAGCGTTCGCGCCTGTACCGCAAGGCCAAGGAGCAGGTCACCCACTCCCTGGTCTACAACTACAACGACCGCAAGAAGCGCAAGGGCGACTTCCGTCAGCTGTGGATCCAGCGCATCAATGCCGCTGCCCGCCAGAACGGCATGACGTACAACCGCCTCATCCAGGGTCTGAAGGCCGCCAACATCGAGGTGGACCGCAAGATCCTGGCCGAGCTCGCGGTCAACGACGCGGGTGCGTTCGCCGCGCTCGTCGAGGTCGCCCAGAAGGCGCTTCCGAGCGACGTCAACGCCCCGAAGGCCGCGTCGGCGGCCTGACGGCCGCGTCCAGCCGGACCGCTTTTGGACCCGCAGGCCTTCGGCCTGCGGGTCCGGTTCGTTCTGCCCTGCATTCGGGGGACGCCCCCGACCCCCCCGTGCAGGCCCTTCCGGGGCCGGCCCCGGACCTGAATCAGAGAGCCGCAGGCACATGGCCCCCGAGCTGATCTCCCCGCGTTCCCCGCGCGTCACCGCCGCCCGGCGGCTTGCCAAGCGCGCCTTCCGGGGCAAGGAGCGCCTGTTCATCGCCGAGGGACCGCAGGCCGTACGGGAAGCGGTCGCCCACCGCGGCCCCAGTGGCGACCCCACCCTCGTCGAGCTCTTCACCACCGTCGAGGCCGCCGAGCGCTACGCGGACATCGTCGACGCCGCCCGCGCCGCCGGGGCCCGGGTGCACCACGCCTCCGACGCCGTGCTCGCCGAGGTCTCCCAGACCGTCACCCCGCAGGGCCTGGTCGGCGTCTGCCGGTTCCTCGACTCGCCGTTCGAGGAGATCCTGGCGGCGCGGCCGAAGCTCGTCGCCGTACTCGCGCATGTACGCGACCCCGGGAACGCGGGCACGGTGCTGCGCTGCGCGGACGCCGCGGGCGCCGACGCCGTCGTCCTCACCGACGCCTCCGTCGACCTCTACAACCCCAAGTCGGTGCGCGCGTCGGTCGGTTCGCACTTCCATCTGCCCGTCGCCGTCGGCGTCCCCGTCGAACAGGCGGTGCGGGGGCTGCGCGACGCCGGGGTGCGCGTACTGGCCGCCGACGGCGCCGGCGACGACGACCTGGACGACGAGCTCGACGCCGGCACCATGGGCGGACCCACCGCATGGATCTTCGGCAACGAGGCCTGGGGGCTGCCGGAGGAGACCCGCGCGCTCGCGGACGCCGTCGTGCGCGTACCGATCCACGGAAAGGCCGAGAGTCTGAACCTCGCGACTGCCGCAGCCGTATGCCTCTATGCCTCGGCGCGTGCCCAACGCGCAGTGGGTACTCACTGAGTGGGAGTACTCGCTCAGGGGGTCCGCTCCGTCACTTCCAGCTAGTAGTGTGACGGGCTCGGGGGCCCACTGCGGCGGCGGAGAGGTGGGGTATGGGGATGGCTGTCGGGACGAGCAGGCTCGCGGAGACAAACAGGGCGTGGCTGCGCCAGTCCGGCGGCCTCGACGCCTTCGGGATCGACCCCGACGACCTCCCCGACGGACTTGTCGTCGCCGACGAGACCGGGCGCGTGATCTGCTTCAACGACGCGGCCGTACGGATCACCGCCGTGCCGAAGGGTGAAGCGCTCGGCCTGCCGCTGGAGCGCGCACTGCCGCTCGAGGACCTCAAGGGCCGCCGCTGGTGGACACTGACCGATCCGTACGGCGGACTCGCCACCCGCGTCGGCCAGCCCGAGCGCAATCTGCTGCTTCCCGGCGGCCGCGAGGTCCTCGTCTCCGTGCGCTATGTGCGCGAGCGCCCCACCGGGCCGGTACGCCGCCTCGTCATCAGCCTGCGCGGCACCGAGGCCCGGCGCCGCACCGAACGCAGTCATGCCGAGCTGATCGCGACGGTCGCCCATGAGCTGCGTTCCCCGCTCACCTCCGTGAAGGGCTTCACGGCGACGCTGCTGGCCAAGTGGGAGCGTTTCACCGACGACCAGAAGCGGCTGATGCTGGAGACGGTCGACGCCGACGCCAACCGAGTCACCCGGCTCATCGCCGAGCTCCTCGACATCTCCCGTATCGACTCCGGACGGCTCGAAGTGCGCCGCCAGCCCATCGACATCGCGGCCGCCGTCGGACGCCACATCCAGGCGCACACAGCCAGTGGCCAGTCTCCCGACCGCTTCTTCGTACGGATCCAGCGCCGGTTGCCCGATCTGTGGGCCGACCCGGACAAGATCGACCAGGTGCTCGGCAATCTGCTGGAAAATGCGGTGCGCCACGGTGCCGGAACAGTCACCATCGAGGTGGCGTCGGCATCGGCGAAGGACGACGAGAAGGGTACGGCCGTCACCGTGAGCGACGAAGGCCCCGGCATCCCCGAGGAGTCGATGGGACGTGTCTTCACCCGCTTCTGGCGGGGGAGCAAGCGCGGCGGCACCGGCCTGGGCCTCTACATCGTCAAGGGCATCGTCGAGGCGCACGGCGGGACGATCACCGTCGGCCGCGGACCCGGCGGCGGCGCCGAGTTCCGATTTATTCTGCCCGTGGGCGCCCCGGCCTACCTGAAGTAAGAGGTTTCGCGAAGCGTCGGGCAGGGTGGTGGCGGGCGACGGGAGGGCTGAGCAGCCCTCGGGCTCATTCGCCTCTCCACACCCCGTTAGACTCGACCTTCGGCACCTTTGCGTCCTCGGTCGACGAGCGGGGGCCCCAGCCAGCCCATCGGAAGTACGGGAAGAGATGTCCGCACCCAATAAGTCGTACGACCCTGTTGAGGTCGAGGCACTGAAGCCGGAAGAGATCGAGCGCATGCGGGACGAGGCGCTCGCCGCCTTCGCCGCCGCCGGTGACCTCGACGAGCTCGCACACGCGAAGGTCGCGCACACCGGTGGCGGCTCGCCGCTCGCGCTCGCCAACCGGGAGATCGGCGCGCTGCCGCCGCAGGCCAAGGCCGAGGCCGGTAAGCGCGTGGGCCAGGCCCGCGGCGTCGTGAGCAAGGCGCTCGCAGCCCGCCAGGCCGAGCTGGAGGCCGAGCGCGACGCCCGGGTGCTGGTCGAGGAGGCAGTGGACGTCACGCTCCCCTACGACCGCACCCCGGCCGGCGCCCGTCATCCGCTGACCACGCTCTCGGAGCGCATCGAGGACATCTTCGTGGCCATGGGCTACGAGGTGGCCGAAGGCCCCGAGGTCGAGACCGAGTGGCTGAACTTCGACGCGCTGAACATCGCCGCGGACCACCCCGCCCGCGGCGAGCACGACACCTTCTTCGTCGAGGGCCCGGACAGTGGTGGGAGCACCACCCGGGCCGAAGGCTCCGGGGGAGGTTCCGGCGTCGTACTGCGTACGCACACCTCGCCCGTGCAGGTCCGCTCGATGCTCGACCGTGAGCCGCCGGTGTACGTGATCTGTCCCGGCCGCGTGTACCGCACCGACGACCTCGACGCGACCCACACCCCGGTCTTCCACCAGGTCGAGCTGCTCGCCGTCGACGAGGGCCTGACCATGGCCGACCTCAAGGGAACCCTGGACCACATGGTCCGGGCGCTGTTCGGCGGCGAAGGGATGAAGACCCGGCTCCGGCCGAACTTCTTCCCCTTCACCGAGCCGTCCGCCGAGATGGACATGGTCTGCTACGTGTGCCGCGGCGAGTCCGTCGGCAACCCGGACCGGCCCTGCCGCACCTGCGGCAGCGAGGGCTGGATCGAGCTCGGCGGCTGCGGCATGGTCAACCCGAAGGTGCTCGTCGCCTGCGGCGTCGACCCCAACAAGTACAGCGGATTCGCCTTCGGGTTCGGCATCGAGCGGATGCTGATGTTCCGCCACAACGTCGATGACATGCGAGACATGGTCGAGGGTGACGTCCGGTTCACCCGGCCGTTCGGGATGGAGATCTGATGCGGGTCCCGCTTTCTTGGCTGCGGGAGTACGTCGAACTGCCGGCCACGGAGACCGGCCGCGACGTACAGACCAAGCTCATTGCGGCAGGTCTCGAGGTCGAGACGGTCGAGCAGCTCGGCGCCGGCCTCAAGGGCCCCCTCGTCGTCGGCAAGGTGCTGACCATCGAGGAGCTGACGGAGTTCAAGAAGCCCATCCGCTTCTGCACCGTCGACGTCGGCATGGCTGGGGGCACCTCCCAGGGCGGAGGCTCTGGGGAAGGCACCGGCGAGCCGCAGGAGATCGTCTGCGGCGCCCGCAACTTCTCCGTCGGCGACAAGGTCGTCGTGGCCCTGCCGGGCGCCGTCCTGCCCGGTGACTTCGCGATCGCCGCGCGCCAGACGTACGGCAGGACCTCGCACGGCATGATCTGCTCCAGTGACGAGCTCGGCATGGGCGACGACGGCAGCGGCGGCATCATCGTGCTGCCGCCCGAGCACGAGGTCGGCACCGACGCCATCGAGCTGCTCGAGCTCGTCGACGAGGTCCTCGACATCGCCGTCACGCCCGACCGCGGGTACTGCCTCTCGATGCGCGGTGTCGCCCGCGAGACCGCCATCGCGTACGGCCTGCCGCTGCGCGACCCCGCACTGCTCGACGTGCGCGCACCCAACTCCTACGGCTACCCGGTCAAGGTCTCCGACCCGGTCGCCTGCGACCGCTTCACCGCGCGCACCGTCGTCGGTCTGGAGCCCGAGGCCCGCTCCCCGATCTGGCTGCAGCGCCGGCTGCAGAAGGCCGGGATGCGTCCGATCTCGCTCGCCGTCGACGTCACGAACTACGTGATGCTCGAAGTCGGCCAGCCACTGCACGCCTACGACCGGTCCCGTCTCGACGGGCCGATCGGGGTGCGCCGCGCCGAGCCCGGCGAGAAGCTCACCACCCTGGACGACGTGCAGCGAGTGCTGGACCCCGAGGATCTGGTGATCACCGACAACCGCGGGCCGATCGGCCTCGCGGGTGTCATGGGCGGCGCCAACACCGAGATCGCCGACCTTCCCCAAGCTCTCGACTCCGCTCGAGCAGGGGAGACCCCAACCACCGCCGGGGCCACCACCGAGGTCGTCATCGAGGCCGCGCACTTCGACCCCGTATCCATCGCCCGTACGGCCCGGCGCCACAAGCTCTCCTCCGAGGCGTCCAAGCGCTTCGAGCGCGGCGTCGACCCGCAGGCCGCCTCCGCCGCCGCGCAGCGGACCGTCGACCTGCTGGTGCTGCTCGCGGGCGGCACCGCGGAGGCCGGCGTCACCGAGATCATCGCGCCGTCCGCGCCGCGTACGGTCTCGATGCCCGCCGACCACCCTGACCGTGTCGCGGGTGTCCACTACGGCCGCGAGACCGTCGTACGCCGCCTCCAGGAGGTCGGCTGCGACGTGTACGGCCAGGACGAACTGCTCGTCACCGTCCCGTCCTGGCGTCCCGACCTCGCCGAGCCGAACGACCTCGCCGAAGAGGTCATCCGGCTGGAGGGGTACGAGAACCTGCCCTCCACGCTGCCCAGGCCGCCGGCCGGGCGCGGGCTCACCGGCCGCCAGCGGCTGCACCGCCGTGTCGGCCGCGCACTGGCCGGTGCCGGCTATGTCGAGGCGCCGAACTACCCGTTCGTCGGCGAGGCCGTGTTCGACCAGCTCGGCCTGGAAGCGGATGACCCGCGACGCACCGTCGTCAAGCTGGTCAACCCGCTCTCCGACGAGGAGCCGGCGTTGCGCACCACACTGCTGCCGGGTCTGCTCGGCGCGCTGCGGCGCAACGACGGCCGTGGCTCGCACGACCTGGCCCTCTTCGAGACGGGTCTGGTCTTCCGGCCGACCGGCGAGGAGACGGTCCCTGGACCGCTGCCCGTCGACCGCCGTCCCACCGATGAGGAGATCGCCGCGCTGAACGCGGCGCTGCCGCACCAGCCGCGCCGCGTCGCCACCGTTCTGGCCGGGGCGCGCGAGCAGGCCGGCTGGTGGGGCAAGGGGCGCCCGGCCGACTGGGCCGACGCGGTCGAGTCCGCCCGTACGGTCGCCCGCGAGACCGGCGTCGAACTCACCGTCCGCGCCGACCAGCACGCCCCGTGGCACCCGGGCCGCTGCGCCGCGCTGTTCGCCACCGTGAATGGCGAGGAGACCCTCGTCGGCCACGCCGGCGAACTGCACCCGCGCGTCATCAAGGCGCTCGGACTGCCGGAGCGCACCTGCGCCATGGAGGTCGAGCTCGACCTTCTTCAGCAGGCCGGTGAGGGCACCCTCCGGGCCCCACGGATCTCCACCTTCCCGATGGCGACCCAGGACGTCGCGCTGGTCGTGTCCCAGGACGTGCCGGCCGCCGAGGTCGAGAAGGCGCTGACCGAGGGCGCGGGTGAACTGCTGGAATCCATCCGGCTGTTCGACGTCTTCACCGGTGAGCAGATCGGCGAGGGCAAGAAGTCCCTGGCGTACGCGCTGCGGTTCCGCGCCCCGGACCGGACGCTGACCGTCGAGGAAGCGTCGGCCGCCCGCGACGCCGCCGTCGCGCTCGCCGCCGAGCGCACCGGCGCGGTGCTGCGCGGGGCCTGACCGCTTAACGATCCCCTGAGGGGCGCGCCCGGACACCGGGTGCGCCCCTCACGCTTTTGCGGGCGTGGGGCACCACCTCACTCATTCGGGTGAGAACGTCGGGCGTCGTTCCTTTCGGGCCCGGTCAGTCGACAGAATCGTCCCGGTCGTAGGGGCGGGCCTGCGCGCCGGACACGGTTTATGAGGGGACCATCCGCATGATCCGTATCAGGTCTCGGGGTCCGTTTCCGGCCTCGCGGTGGGCGAGGGCAGCGCGCGCGGAGGATTCACGGGCAGGGCGGCTGCTCCCCTTGCTGCTTCCCACCGCCTGGGGCGCCGTGGCCCTCACCTGGAAGGTTGCCTGGCCGTCCGGCGAGCCCGAAAGTCTGGGCCACCGGATCGTCACCGGCATCGTGTTCTTCACGGTCGGCACCGGGCTTGTGCTCGGCATGAGGCGGCAGTTGAGCCGTGAGCTCAGCCGCGTCCGCGCGGTCGCCCACGCCGCCCAGCGGGTGCTGCTGCGGCCGCTGCCGCCGTTCCTGGACGGCCTCGCTCTTGCCGCGGGCCAGCTGTCGGTGAGCCGCGGCGCCGCCGTCGGCGGTGATCTGTACGAGGCGGTGGCCACTCCGTACGGCGTCCGCATCGTCATCGGCGATGTCCGCGGCCATGGTCTCGCCGCGATCGGGGCGGTCGCGGCGGTACTGGGCAGTTTCCGGGAGGCAGCCTACGACGAGCCCGAACTGGGCGGTGTCCTCGGTCGGTTGGACCGGGCGATCCAGCGGTATCTGCGGGAGCGGGCCAGGGACGAGCATCCTGCGGCCGGCGGGGAAGAGCCGCACTGCCCGTCGGCGGAGGAGTTCGTCACCGTACTGCTGCTGGAGATCGGGACGGACGGGAGCGTGGTGGCTCTCAACTGCGGTCATCCATGGCCGTATCGACTTGGTCGCCATGGGGCGGAGCCGCTCGCCTGCGCCGATCCGCTGCCGCCGCTCGGCCTGTTTCCGCTCCCCGCCGAACTGCCGGTGCACCGGTGTGCGCGGCTGCTGGCCGACGAGGCGCTGTTCCTGCACACGGACGGAGCGGCGGACGCCCGTGACGCGTCGGGGAGGTTCTTCGCCTTGGAAGCCGTGCTCGCCGGGGCCGCGCTCGGCTCACCGGTCT
Organism: Streptomyces sp. NPDC000880; assembly: GCF_053599675.1. Taxonomy (NCBI): domain Bacteria; kingdom Bacillati; phylum Actinomycetota; class Actinomycetes; order Kitasatosporales; family Streptomycetaceae; genus Streptomyces; species Streptomyces sp. NPDC000880. Next base: position 34,994 of record NZ_JBSFMS010000043.1, read on the forward strand.
CGCCCGCCGACGTGATCACCACTGTTCACTCGGAGTTGCTGCGGCACACCGGCGGGCGGCTCGCCGACGATGTGGCGCTGCTTGTGCTACGCAACGACCGCTCGCGGGTGCCGGCGCAGTGCGGGGACACCACCCTGCGCCGTACCCGGCCGGAACCTTCCAATCGCTAGCTGTCATCTGCAGCCATGTGCAGCGATCGGCAACCAAGGGATTGCCGTGCGGCCGGCGCCGCCCGCCCTGCCGCGGAGTGTCGGGCAGATCAGCAGGGCGGACGACGCGATCGAGGGCCGCCGCACTGTACGAGGGGGAGCCGGCGGCCCGGCCGCCTCCTTGAGAGGCATTTCAGTCAACCGGGGCGAACGGTACGGCGGCAGAGCGCGCGAGGCACAGATCAGGGCACTCCGTTCACACCCCGTGCGAATCCTCCTCCACTACGCTGAGCGCACCGAGCCGACGGAGGGGCCCAGATGCAGCCCAATACCCTGCTCGACGCCCTGCTCGACGAGGCGGGCATCTCCAACGCGGGACTTGCCGCCCGCGTCAATCAGGCGGGCCGGGCCAGAGGCCTGTCGCTGCGGTACGAACACACGGCCGTGGCACGGTGGTTGAAGGGCCAGCGCCCGCGCGGCCAGGTGCCCGACCTCATCTGCGAGGTGCTCGCGAGCCGGCTGCACCGGGCCATAACGCTGGGCGACATCGGCCTCGGCGTGCCCGGCGAGTCGGGCTCGCCGCCCGGCTCGCCGCTCTCCGGTTTCGTGGAGCGCGCCACCGCCCTGTGGCGCTCCGACGAACAGCAACGGCCGCACATCATCGAGGCGCCCGCGGTCACCGGCACGCCCGCGGTGATGCCCGTATGGGAGTGGGAGAACCCTCCGGAGGACTCCGACGTCTCCCGCTCCGGACAGACGCACGTCAGCATGGCCGACATCAAAATGCTGCGCGCCGCTCGGGCGCACTACGAGCTGATGTACCGCAAGGCGGGCGGCATCGCGACCCGCGCGCGGATCGTCGGCTTCCTCAACGCCGAGACCGCGCCGCTGCTGCGCGGCGCCTACAGTGACGCGCTGGGCCGCCAACTGCACCGTGCGACAGGCGGTCTGGTGGCGGTCGCCGGCATCTGCGCGTACGACTCCGATGCGCACGGCCTCGCCCAGCGCTACTTCCATCAGGCGCTGCGGCTCGCAAAGGCCAGTGGGGACCGGGGACTTGGCGCGTATGTCATCGCGCTGCTGGTCAACCAGTCGCTGTTCATGGCCGAGCACCGGCAGGCGGTGGCCTTCGCGGAGGCGGCGCTGAGGGCGGCCGGGCGGCAGCTCACCCCGGCGCTGGCCGCCGATCTGTACGCGATGCAGGCGAAGGCGTACGCACATCTCGGCGACGGCGGCAGCGCGCTGCGGTGCATCCGGCGCGCGGAGTTGGAGGCGGAGCGGATCCGTCCCGGGTACGAGCCGGACGAGACCGGTTATGTCCAGCCGGGGCTGGTGAACGTCCAGGTCGCGGAGGCCCTGCTCAGCCTCGGTGATCTGCCGGCGGCACGCGAGCACGCCGCGGCGGCCGTCGACACTCCGGCGCACGACCGCGGCCGGGTCCACCGGCTCGCCATGCTCAGCCAGATCGAACTACGCCAGGGCGAGGTGGACCGGGCGGCGCGGACGGCCGCGGAGATGGTGGAACGGGCGAGGGGGATGGAGTCGCAGCGGCTCAGGGACCGGTTGCGCGCGGTGCGCGAGCATCTCGTGGCGAGCGGTTGCAGCAATGCCGACGAGGCGGCTGAACTTATCGACGGGGCACTGCGCGTTCCCCTCTGACCGAGCTCCTGCTGCGATATTGCCATCTACTTGTCGGAAGGTGGCAGAAAAGTGCAGTGGACAAACTTAAGCGAACAAACCGTCTATGAGAACCGCTGGTTCAGGGTCAACCTCGCGGACGTCGTGCTCCCCGACGGCCGGCACCTGGACCATTTCCTCATCCGGCTCCGCCCGGTCGCCGTAGCGACAGCGGTCAACAGGGCCAACGAGGTGCTGATGCTCTGGCGGCACCGCTTCATCACCAACAGCTGGGGCTGGGAGCTCGCGGCGGGAGTCGTCGAGGACGGCGAGGACATCGAGGCCGCCGCCGCCCGGGAGATGGAGGAGGAGACAGGCTGGCGCCCCGGCCCGCTCCAGCACCTCCTGACCGTTGAACCGTCCAACGGCCTGACCGATGCCCGGCACCATCTCTACTGGGCCGAGGACGCCACGTACATCGGGCACCCCGAGGACGACTTCGAGTCGTCGCGCCGCGAGTGGATACCGCTCAAGCTGGTGCCCGACATGATCGCCCGCGGTGAGGTCCCGGCCGCCAACATGGCGGCCGGGCTGCTGATGCTCCACCATCTGCGGCTGGGCTGACCCCCGGCGGCCAGTGCCTAGTGGCCGCCCAGGGCCTGCCACACGGTGACCGCCAGCGCTCCCAGCGCAGTGAGCGCGGCGACGGCGGGCAGCGGCCACCTGGCCTGCTCGAGTGCCCCGACGCGCGCGGCCAGATCGGTGAGATCCCGGTCGATCTGGTCGTTGCGCTGTGCGAGCAGTGCCAGGTGCCCGTCGATCCGGGCAAGGCCGACGTCGAGGCTGCGGCGTAACTCGGCGAACTCTTCGACGACCACTAAATGTTCGGGGTCGGTGGTCACGTATGGGCTCCTCTTCGACAGAGTTGTACAGCGGACCCTTGACTGAGCGGTACCGAGTCAACTCGCCCTGGTCGGAGGGCGGGAGCGTGTGCGCACGGCATATGCGGGCACGCCCCGCACACTCCGTGTGAATCAGGAGTACGGAACCGTCACGCGACCGTCCGGATCGGGAGTAACCGTCCCGGTCAGGAGTACGGGTAGAACCCGGAGCCCGTCTTGCGGCCGAGACGGCCCGCGTCCACCATCCGCTGCAGCAGCGGGGGAGCGGCGTACAGCGGTTCCTTGTACTCCGCGTACATCGAGTCGGCGACCGAGGCGACGGTGTCGAGGCCGATCAGGTCGGAGAGCTTCAGCGGACCCATCGGGTGGGCGCAGCCCAGCTCCATGCCGTTGTCGATGTCCTCGCGGCTGGCGATGCCCGACTCGAACATCCGGATCGCGGAGAGCAGATACGGGATGAGCAGGGCGTTCACCACGAAGCCCGAGCGGTCCTGGGCGCGGATCGGGTGCTTGTCCAGCACGTTTTGGACCACGGCCTCGGAGCGCTTGATCGTCTCCTCGGAGGTGGTCAGCGCCGGGATCAGCTCGACGAGCTTCTGCACCGGGGCGGGATTGAAGAAGTGGATGCCGATGACCTGGTCGGGGCGGGAGGTCGCGACGGCCAGCTTCACCAGCGGGATGGAGGAGGTGTTGGAGGCGAGGATCGCGTCCTGGCGGGTCACCACCTGGTCGAGCACCCGGAAGATCTCGGTCTTGACCTGCTCGTTCTCCACGACGGCCTCGATGACGAGATCGCGGTCGGCGAACTCCCCGAGGTCGGTGGTGAAGCTGAGCCGCTCCAGCGTCGCGTCGCGCTCCTCCTCGGTGATCTTGCCGCGTTCGGCGGCCTTCGAGAGGGAGTTGTAGAGCCGGGTGCGACCGATCTCCAGGGCCTCGCCCGTGGTCTCGGCGACCTTCACCTCGAGGCCGCTGCGGGCGCACACCTCCGCGATGCCTGCGCCCATCTGGCCGCAGCCCACCACTCCGACGCGTGCAATGTCGGCCATTGAGTCCGTCACCTCGTGCCTTTCGCTGATCTCTGCGCAGGCGCCCCCGTGTGGTTCCGGTGCCCGCCTCGACCCCCTGACGTTACTCCGAATGCATCTGTGCCAGACGGCGAGGGGCGGGCATGCTGTGCGGATGCGGTGACCGGCACCGAGTGCGGACGGAGTGGCATATGGGGCGTATCGGCAGAAGAGGGTTCGTGCTGACGGCGGCCGGAGCGCTGGCCGCGCTGGCGACGGCCGGGGACGCGGTCGCCCGGCCCGTCGGCTCGTCGGCCGGCGCCGCGCGGCGCCGGCACATGCCGCCCCCGGAATTCCGCGGCATGTGGCTCGCGACCGTCGCCAATCGCGACTGGCCGTCCGTGGGCGGCCTCACCGCCGACGAGCAGTGCGCCGAACTCCTCGACCACCTCGATGCCGCCGTCGCCCGCAAGCTGAACGCCGTCGTCTTCCAGGTCAGGCCCGCCGCGGACGCCCTGTGGCCTTCGCCGCACGAGCCCTGGTCGCAGTACCTCACCGGCGAACAGGGGCAGCATCCCGGCTGGGACCCGCTGGGCACCGCCGTGCGCGAGGCCCACCTGCGCGGTCTTGAGCTGCATGCCTGGTTCAACCCGTACCGCGTCGCGACCCACAGTGACCCGTCCCGTCTGGTCGAGAACCACCCGGCCCGGGTGCACCCGGAGTGGGTCCTGCCGTACGGCGGGAAGCTGTACTACAACCCCGGCATCCCCGAGGTCCGGACCTTCGTCCAGGACGCGATGATGGACGCCGTCAGCCGCTATGACATCGACGCGGTCCACTTCGACGACTACTTCTATCCGTATCCGGTGGCCGGCCAGGTCTTCGACGACGACGAGACCTACGCCCGGTACGGCGCGGACTTCCCGGACAAGGCCGCCTGGCGGCGGGACAACATCGACCGGCTCGTCAGCGAGATGGCCGACCGGATCAAGAAGGCCAAGAAGGACGTCGCGTTCGGAATCAGTCCGTTCGGCGTGTGGCGCAATGTCGCCACCGATCCACTCGGCTCGGACACCACGGCGGGCGTGCAGACCTATGACAATCTGCACGCCGACACCCGTAAGTGGATCAAGAAGGGCTGGATCGACTACGTCGTACCGCAGCTGTACTGGCACATCGGCTTCGGCCCGGCCGACTACGCCGAGCTGCTGCCCTGGTGGAGCGACGTCGTACGGGGCACGGGCGTCGGTCTCTATGCCGGTGAGGCCCTCTACAAGGCGGGCGACCCCGCCCAGTCGGCGCCCTGGCAGGACCCCGCCGAGCTCTCCCGGCATCTCACGCTGGCGCGCACGTACCCGGAGGTGCGCGGCCACTGCTTCTTCTCGGCCAAAGAAGTCATGACTGACCCGGTCGGGGCGATGGCCAGGGTGGTGGCCGACCACTATCCGACCAGGGTGCTACCGCCCGCCTGAGGGGCGAGCCGGGTGAGGTGGTTGGTCGAGGGGTGCGGGTCAGGTCTGCTCATGGTGGCGCACGACGGTGTCGGGGCCCGGAGACAGCAATGCCTCATGCCCGTCGTCGAAGCGCACGCGGTACGGGGGACTGCCTTCCTGTCCCAGTACCTCGACGACTTCGGCGGTCCTGTCGTGCTGTCCCACGGTCCTGCCGTGTACCAGCAGCGTGTCGCCCACGTTTGCTTGCATCGGGAGTGACCTCCTCGAAGGCGGTGATCCGTGCTTCGAGTCTACGGCCGGGGCCGGGAGTTGCACCCTCAGCTGCGGGCGCGCTGGGTCACCGCGATACACACCAGGACGGCCACGGCCGCAACCGGGGCGGCGGGGGAGAGCCGCTCGTCCAGCAGGGACACCGACCAGACGAGGGTGAGCAGCGGCTGAGCGAGCTGGAGCTGGCTGGCCTTGGCGATGCCGATGGAGGCCATGCCCCGGTACCAGACGTACAGGCCGAAGAAGGTTGAACCGGCCGCGACCCAGAGCAGTCCGATCACGCCGTGCGCCGTCAGACGGACCGGCTCGAAGGCCAGGGCGAGCGCCGATCCCGCCAGCGCGAGCGGCAGGCAGAGCATCAGCGCCCAGCCGATCACCTGCCAGCCCGGCATATCGCGGGCCAGCCTGCCGCCCTCGGTGTAACCGGCCGCACAGACCAGCAGCGCGCCGAAGAGATACAGGTCGCCGGTCTGGAGCGCGCCACCGCTCTGCTGCACGGTGAAGGCGATCACCACGGCCGCGCCGGCGAGAGCGGCCAGCCAGAAGGTGCGCGAGGGGCGGCGGCCGGTGCGCAGGGCCGCGAAGGCGGCGGTGGTCAGCGGCAGCAGCCCCACCACCACGGCGGCGTGCGAGGTGGTGGAGGTCCGCAGCGCGAGCGTCGTCAGCAGCGGAAAGCCCACCACCACACCGCCGGCCACCACGACGAGGCCCGCCCAGTGCCGACGGCCGGGGAGCGGTACCCGCATCGCCAGCAGAAAGCAGCCGGCGATCAGGGCGGCGAGGGCGCTCCGTACGGCGACCAGGGACCAGGGGCCGAAGCTCTCCAGGCCCCAGACGGTGGACGGGAAAGTGAGCGAGAACGCGATGACGCCGAGTACGGCGAGGAGGGTGCCGCTGCTGACCGCTATCGAAGTGGTGGGAGTAGCGCTATCCTGTGCTGTCATGTATGAGCGTAGCAGTGTGGCGGAACTGGCAAATACACTGAAGCGGGAGCTGGACCGCTACTCGCCCGGTGGGAAGCTGCCGTCGAGCCGGGCACTCGTCGAGCGGTACCGGGTCTCGCCGGTGACCGTCTCCCGCGCGCTTGCCCAGCTCGCTGCCGAGGGCCTGGTCACAACCCGCCCCGGCGCCGGAGCGTTCCGGGCGCAGCCCCGTACCGGTACCGCCCCGGCGCCCGGGGACACCTCCTGGCAGGAGGTCACCCTCAGCGCGGACGCGGCCGCCGAGCCGGTGCCGCGCGCCGTGGACGCGTCCGGGGTCCTGGCCACCCTGGCCGCGCCGCCGCCGGGCGTCGTGGAGTTCAACGGCGGTTATCTGCACGCCTCCCTCCAGCCGGAGCGGGCGATGGCCGCCGCGCTGGCCCGGGCGGGACGGCGGCCCGGGGCCTGGGGGCGGCCGCCCACCGACGGTCTGCCCGAACTGCGCGAGTGGTTCGCCCGCGGCCTCGGCGACAGCATCGGCGCGGCCGACGTACTGATCACGGCGGGCGGCCAGTCCGCGCTGACCACCGCCCTGCGCGCGCTCGCGCCGCCCGGCGCCCCCGTCCTCGTCGAGTCCCCCACTTACCCGGGCATGCTCGCCATCGCCCGCGCCGCCGGGCTGCGTCCTGTGCCGGTCCCGGTCGACTCTCAGGGAGTCCGTACGGAGCTGCTCGCCGCCGCCTTCAAGGCCACCGGCGCCCGGGTCTTCGTCTGCCAGCCGCTCTTCCAGAACCCCACCGGCGCGGTGCTCTCGCCCGATCGCAGGCCCGACGTGCTGCGCATCGCGCGCGCAGCCGGAGCCTTCGTCGTCGAGGACGACTTCGCCCGCCGCATGGTCCACGAGGACGCGGGCCCCCTGCCCAGCCCGCTCGCCGCGGACGACCACGAGGGCGTCGTCGTGCACGTCAGCTCGCTCACCAAAGCGACCTCGCCCAGCCTGCGGGTGGGCATGCTGGCGGCTCGCGGCCCGGTACTCGAGCGGCTGCGGGCCATCCATGTCGTCGACACCTTCTTCGTCCCCCGTCCCCTCCAGGAAGCGGCCCTGGAGCTGGTCGGATCACCGGCCTGGAACCGCCATCTGCGCGCTGTGGCCGCCGAGTTGAAGACCCGTCGCGACACCATGACCGCGGCGCTGCGCCTCGGACTGCCCGAGCTGTCCCTCCCGTACATCCCGTCCGGCGGCTACCACCTCTGGCTGCGCCTCCCCGACGGCGCGGACGAGACAGCCCTGTTCTCCGCAGCTCTGCGCGCGGGCGTGGCCCTGGCCCCCGGCCGCCCCTACTTCTGCGCCGAACCCCCGGCCGGGCATGTCCGGCTGACCTTCGCGGGCGTGGCGGGACCGGCTGAGATCGCGGAGGGCGTACGGCGGTTGCGGAAGGCCTGCGACGAGGTGCTGGGCTGAGCCGAGCGCTTTCCCAGCCGCCACTGACAACGCCTCTGCCATCCCTGTGGCTGCGAAAACGGCTCGACTGCACGGGCCCGTCCTGCGAGGCTCCCGCCATGAGCGAGACGACCTTCGGCATGTACACGATCTCCACCGACCCTGCCCGCCTCGATGTGGCCCGCGTCCACCGCTGGCTCTCCATCGATGCCTACTGGGCGCTCGGCCGCAGCCGCGAAAAGCAGGACCGGGCCATTGCCGAGTCGCTCAACTTCGGTGCGTACGAAGCGAGTTCCGACGAGCTCGTGGCCTACGCACGGATCGTCACCGACCACGCCACCTTCGCCTGGCTCTGCGACGTCTACGTTGACCGTGCCGTCCGCGGCAAGGGGCTGGGCACCGCGCTGGTGGCCGCCGCCCGTGATCACCTCGCCCCCTGCGGGGTGCGCCGCATCCTTCTCGCCACGGACGACGCCCAGGGCGTCTACGAGAGGCTCGGCTTCAAGGCCCTGCATGATCCCGGCAACTGGATGACGCTCGGCCTCCAGTGACCCCTTGACCTGCGTGGCTTTCGCATCCACGATCTCGCCATGAGTGTCCGGATCACGCTGGTCGCCGCTGCGCGCAGTTCCTCCCCGCTCACCGAGCGGTTCGACGACGACCGTCCGCTCGACCAGGCCGGCTGGCACGAGGTGCAGCTCAACGCGTACCGGCTGGTGCCGCTCAGCGCCGCCGAGTTGCGCTACTGCTCGCCGACCGCCCGCAGCCGGGCGACTGGCGATGCACTCGGCTTCGCTCCGCTCGCCCAGCCCGCGCTGCGTGACTGCGACATGGGCCGCTGGCGCGGCTTCACGCTCGCGGAGGTCACGGCCCGTGAACCGGCAGCCGTCGACGCCTGGCTCGCCGACCCGCGCTCCGCGCCGCACGGCGGCGAGCCGCTGCTGGCGTTTCATCTCGCGCATAGGGGGCTGGCTGGACACGAGGCCCGCCGACGACGGCGCTTGTCTCGTCGCGGTCGCCGAACCCGCCGTCGTACGAGCGGCACTGGTGTACGCCCTCAAAGCGCCGCCCTCGTCGTACTGGAACGTGGACGTCCGCCCGCTGTCGACCGTCGCCCTGACCGGTCATCCGGGACGCTGGAGCCTGCGCCTGGAGACGGCGGCCTGATCCCGCGCGTGCGGGCCTACGGCCGACGGCTGGAGCCGCCCGCCGAGACGACCGGCTGGGGGTTTGCGGCACGCCGTCAACCTTCGCCGAGCGCCTCGCGTTTGCGTCGCAGAATGTCGCCGGTCGCTTCACGCACATCCCGTCGGCGTGATGTCCGGGGAACGAGACCGCCCCGGCCGGGCGAGATGCCGGCCGGGGCGGAACAGGCGCAGGTGTGGAAGGGGGCGGTCGCCTGCCCCCTCCCCTCCGCAGCTGTGGCGTCAGCCGAGGATCGCGATGGCCTGGTTGAAGGTCGTCGACGGGCGCATGACGGCCGAGGCCTTCGAGGCGTCGGGCTGGTAGTAGCCGCCGATGTCGGCCGGCGAGCCCTGCACCGCGATCAGCTCGTCAAGGATCGTCTGCTCCTGCTCGGCCAGCGTCTTGGCGAGGGCGGCGAACGCCTCCGCGAGCTGCGCATCCTCGGTCTGCTTCGCCAGCTCCTGCGCCCAGTAGAGCGCCAGGTAGAAGTGGCTTCCGCGGTTGTCGATGCCACCTACTCGGCGGCTGGGCGACTTGTTCTCATTGAGGAAGGTGCCGGTCGCGCGGTCGAGCGTGTCGGCGAGAATCTGAGCGCGCGCGTTGCCCGTGGTCTGCGCGAGGTGCTCGAAGCTGACCGCGAGCGCGAGGAACTCGCCCAGGCTGTCCCAGCGCAGGTAGTTCTCCTTTACCAGCTGCTGGACGTGCTTGGGCGCGGAGCCGCCGGCGCCGGTCTCGAACAGTCCGCCACCATTCATGAGCGGGACGACCGAGAGCATCTTCGCACTCGTGCCGAGCTCAAGGATCGGGAACAGGTCGGTCAGGTAGTCGCGCAGCACGTTGCCGGTGACCGAGATCGTGTCCTCGCCCCGGCGGATCCGCTCCAGGGAGAACGCGATCGCGTCGACCGGCGACATGATCTCGATCTGCAGGCCCTCGGTGTCGTGCTCGGCGAGGTAGGTCTTGACCTTCTCGATGAGGGTCGCGTCGTGCGCGCGGCCCTCGTCCAGCCAGAACACCGCCGGGTCGCCGGTCGCGCGGGCGCGGGTGACGGCAAGCTTGACCCAGTCCTGGATCGGCAGGTCCTTGGTCTGGCACATGCGGAAGATGTCGCCGGCGCCCACGACCTGCTCGAGCACGACGTTGCCGCCCTCGTCGACGACCCGCACCGTGCCCGGGGCAGCGATCTCGAAAGTCTTGTCGTGGCTGCCGTACTCCTCGGCCTTCTGCGCCATCAGGCCGACGTTGGGCACCGAGCCCATCGTCGCCGGGTCGAAGGCGCCGTTCGCGCGGCAGTCGTCGATGACGACCTGGTAGATGCCGGCGTAGCTGCTGTCGGGGAGGACCGCGAGAGTGTCGGCCTCCTGGCCGTCCGGGCCCCACATGTGACCGGAGGTACGGATCATGGCCGGCATGGAGGCGTCGACGATGACATCGCTCGGTACGTGCAGATTGGTGATGCCGCGGTCGGAGTCGACCATCGCCAGCGCGGGGCCGGCGGCGATCTCGGCCGCGAAGGACGCCTTGATCTCCGCGCCCTGGGGCAGCGACTCCAGGCCCTTGAGGATGGCGCCGAGTCCGTCGTTCGGGCTCAGGCCGGCCGCGGCGAGCGCCTCGCCGTGCTCGGCGAACGTCTTGGGGAAGAAGGTCCGCACCACGTGGCCGAAGATGATCGGGTCGGAGACCTTCATCATCGTGGCCTTCAGGTGCACCGAGAACAGCACGCCCTCGGCCTTGGCGCGTGCGACCTGCTCGTCAAGGAACGTGCGCAGCGCGGCCACGCGCATGACGGACGCGTCCACGACCTCGCCCGCGAGCACGGGAACCGACTCACGCAGGACGGTGGTGCTGCCGTCGTCCCCCGCGAGCTCGATGCGCAGCGAGCCGGCCTCGGAGATGACCGCGGACTTCTCGGTGGAGCGGAAGTCGTCGGCGTCCATGTGCGCGACGTTCGTCTTCGAGTCGGACACCCACGCGCCCATCTTGTGCGGGTGCGCCTTGGCATAGTTCTTCACCGAAGCGGGCGCACGCCGGTCGGAGTTGCCCTCGCGCAGCACCGGGTTGACGGCACTGCCCTTGATCTTGTCGTAGCGCGCACGGACGTCCCGGTCCTCGTCGGACTTCGGGTCGTCCGGATAGTCCGGCAGCGCGTAGCCCTGCTGCTGCAGCTCGGCGATCGCAGCCTTCAGCTGCGGAATCGAAGCCGAGATGTTCGGCAGCTTGATGATGTTCGCCCCGGGAGTCTTGGCCAGCTCGCCCAGCTCAGCGAGTGCGTCATCGATGCGCTGGCTCTCCTCAAGACGCTCAGGGAAGCTGGCGATGATCCGCCCCGCCAGAGAGATGTCACGGGTCTCGACACTGACCCCGGCCGTCGAGGCGTACGCCTGGACGACAGGCAGGAACGAATGCGTCGCCAGGGCCGGCGCCTCGTCAGTGTGCGTATAGATGATGGTCGAGTCAGTCACCGGGTGCTCCGCTCCACGTCTGCAACATTGCTCGACATCAAGATATCTCGTGACCCGCCACCTCTGGACAGGGCCCTGCCCCAGTGACCGGGTCTCGGGGTTTCGGCGCCGGCTCTGTTCGTCAGCCGGCGCGCCGGTCTCGGTCATCCACGCCAAGGCCACTACCGCTTCGACCCTGCCCGCGTCGGAGGCCCAGGCCGGCCGACCTGGCCGGGCTGTGGCGTTCAACCGGCCGATGGCGTCGAGCTCCGCGTCGGCAGGCAGGCGCAGGCCGCTGCCGGTCATGGTCGAACTGCTTGCCGACGACGACTGGCGAGTGGTGGAGGCGGCGGCCAACCCGTCGCTGCCGCTTGCCGTGATGTCGGAGCTCCCTCAGCCGAGCGGGGGATACGTCCAGCACGGCCCGCCGCAGCCATGCGGGCCCACTCCACCGAAAGAAACCACTGCGGGATCGAGTGGGCGCGATGATTTCGGAGCGGCGCGACAGTCTGCATCGCCGTAACCCCGGAGTGAGGAAGAGGAGCGAGGCCCATGCGCATCGTCATCAGTGAGTTCATGAGCTTGGACGGCGTCGTGCAGGCGCCAGGCGGACCCGGCGAGGACACCGACGGTGGCTTTACACACGGCGGCTGGTCGCACCCGTTCTTCGATCCGGAGGTGGTGGGCGGTGCCTTCGACGACGCGATGACCAAGGCGGAGGCGCTGCTGTTCGGGCGCCGGACGTGGCAGTCGATGGCCGCGGCGTGGCCCGAGCGAGGCGGTGACCCGTTCGCCGACCAGATGAACGCCATCCCGAAGTACGTCGTGTCCCAGACGCTGGGCGACGATGAGCTGACGTGGGACAACACCACGCGCATCCCCGGCGACAAGGCCGTCGCCCACATCCAGGAGCTGCGCGAGACCGACGGCGGCGACCTGTTGGTCATGGGGAGCCCCACGCTCGTGCGCAGCCTCCTGCGCGAGGGCCTGGTCGACGAGCTCCGGCTCATGATCATGCCGGTGATCCTCGGCGGCGGTAAGACGATCTTCCCCGACGACGGTGCGCTACGCGCGCTCGAGCTGGTCTCCACTGTCACCAGCGGCACGGGCGTGCATGTGTGTACCTACCGGCCGATCGCCGAGGGGTAGGCCGGGGCGGCGGAGCGTACGCCGGGTCCGACCGTGGCGGTCGTACGGTTGCGGCACCTGCCGGCTCGCCTCGTTCGGCCCAACGAGGCGCAGACCATCGGTGTCGTGGAAGAACCAGGAGTTGAACGCTCCAAGATCCTGGGGTGGCAGTTGGGGCTTGTATCGGAGCTCGCAGGGGACCAGCACGTAGTGGTTGTGCTCGACGTCGGCATTGTTGATCTCTCGACCAGGGCCTGGGCGACCACGACCACCGCGGCGACAGCCGGAGAGTCGGGCACGGCCAGGCCCACGTGCAGGACGACATGCTGCGATCGCCCTCTTCAACCGCCGGTCAGTTCTGCTGGTGGCTTTCGCGGTCTTCGAGGGCGCTGATGGCGGTGGCCGTGAGGCTGTGGGTGACGTGGCCGCGCATGAGCTGGGCCGCTTCGGCGGCCTGACCGTCCACGATGAGCGCGACGAGGCGGTGATGCTCTTGAAGGTCGCGGGTGCGAGGTTCGTCGCCGGGCGGGAGCTCGAGGCCGAGGCGGCGGTAACGGTCGGACTTGTCCCACAGATCGTCCAAGAGACGGATGAGGACGTCGTTGTGGGAGGCGCGGTACAGCGCCTGATGGAAGGCGCGGTGGGCGCTGAGTGCTTCCTCGCCCCACTGGCGGGTGACGGGGAGCAGGTTGTTGACCGCGGCTTGCATGGCAGCGATGTCCTGGTCGGTGCGGCGCCTGGCAGCGAGCTCGGCTGCGGTGGGATCCAGGGACAGTCGCACTTCGAAGAGCTGGCGGGCTTCGTCGGAGTTCATGGAGGACACGCGTACGTCGCGGTGGGTCTCGACGGTGACCAGGCCCTCGCTGCTCAGGCGGCGGATGGCCTCGCGCAGCGGCGTGATGCTCATGTTGAGGGAGTCGGCCAGCTCGTACTGCGCCAGCCGTGAGCCGGCCGGGAGGCTGCCAGAGAGGATCTGGCCGCGGAGTTCCGCGTAGGCGAGATCGCTCTTGCTGACAAAAAGGTTCGGACCTGCCATCGCCCCCTGTGATTCCTTCCCGGACGTCTTGACCCCTTGACAGCACCTGTTCGGTCATCTCACTCTAACAGCTCGCAACTTATAAGATATGAGAGAACGATGAAGATCACTGCTGTCTACGAGGGCACCGTCCCGATCAGCTCCTCGATCCGCAACGCTTGGATCGACTTCAGCGCGATGGACTGTTCGATCGTGGCGATCGTCAGCGACGTCATCCGCGACGGAAAGCCGGTCGTGGGCTACGGCTTCAACTCCAACGGCCGCTACAGCGCGGGCGAGATCCTGCGGCGGCGCATCCTGCCGCGGCTGATGGACGCCGAGCCCGGCAGCCTGCTGGACGAGCAGGGCGAGCTGGACCCCGCCAAGGCGTGGGAGATCATGATGCGCAACGAGAAGCCCGGCGGGCACGGGGAACGCTCGGTCGCGGTCGGCGTCGTGGATATGGCCTTGTTCGACCTCGCCTCCAAGATCGCGGGCAAGCCGCTGTACCGGTGGCTGTCGGACCGCTACGGCGACGGCCAGCCCGACGACTCCGTCTTCGTCTACGCCGCAGGCGGCTACTACGCCCCGGGCAAGACCCTCGGTGACCTGCAGGACGAGATGCGTGGCTTCCTCGACCTGGGCTACAACGTCGTCAAGATGAAGATCGGCGGCGCCGACCTGGCCGAGGACCTGCGACGCATCGAAGCGGTCATCGACGTCCTGGACGGGGACGGCTCCCGGCTGGCAGTCGACGTCAACGGCCGCTTCGACCTCACCACCGCCCTGGAGTACGGGCGGGCCATCGAGAAGTACGACCTGTTCTGGTATGAGGAGATCGGTGACCCGCTGGACTACCGGCTGAATGCCGTGGTCGCCGAAAACTACTCCGGCCGGATCGCCACCGGCGAGAACCTCTTCTCCCTCCAGGACGCCCGCAACCTGATCCGTTACGGCGGCATGCGCCCGGACCGCGACATCATCCAGGTCGACCCGGCGCTCAGTTACGGGCTGGTGGAGTACCTGCGCATCCAGGACATGCTGCGCCAGCACGGCTGGTCCTCGCGCCGCTGCATCCCGCACGGCGGACACCAGTTCTCCCTGCACATCGCAGCCGCCCTCAAGCTCGGCGGCAACGAGTCCTACCCGGGCGAGTTCCAGCCCACCGGCGGCTTCGCCGACGACGCCGTGGTCGAAAAGAGCCAGGTCAACCTCACCGATACCCCCGGCATCGGCTTCGAGGGCAAGGCCGCCTTCTACAAGGTGCTGCGCGAGCTGCACAGCTGACCTGACCGGCCGGCCACGACCGGATCCACCGGCGCACTGCTCCATCCGCGCCGTTTGCACGTCACCGGGGACGCGGTATACCCGCGTCCCCGGCACCCCACGGGACAGGGCTTTTCAAGATCGTGCTGCAAGGGAGCACCAACGATGACATCCACCACCGCCACCGGCCGTCCGCAACGGTCCCGGCTGAACCGTCTGATGCGTGAGCTGTGGTTCCAGGTGGTGCTGGCCGCGGTCCTCGGGATCGCCGTCGGTATCGCCTCCCCCGGGTTCGGAGAGAACCTGAAACCGCTCAACGACTGGTTCATCGCGCTGGTCAAGATGATTGTGATACCGGTCGTCTTCTGTGTGGTGACCACCGGCATCGCGTCCATGGACAACCTGCGCAAGGCAGGCCGCATCGGCGTGAAGGCGATCAGCTACTTCCTTGTGCTGTCGCTGGCGTCGATGCTGATCGGACTGGTGGTTGCCAACGTCTTCCATCCCGGTACCGGCCTGCACGTTGACCCCTCGACGCTGAACGCCGACGACGTGCCCGAGACCGCCCAGCAACACGCCACCCTCACCGGGTTCATCTCCTCGCTGATCCCCGCCTCGCTGTTCGGCGCGATAACCGGTGACGCGATCCTGGCCGCCCTGATGGTGTCGATCGTGTTCGGTGTGGCACTGAAGATGTCAGGCGAGCAGGCGGCCCCGCTGACCAACGGCATCCGTGCCCTGTCGGACGTGGTGTTCCGCATCGTGGGCTGGGTCATGCGGCTGGCCCCCCTGGGCACCTT
Source organism: Streptomyces sp. NPDC000880 (assembly GCF_053599675.1). NCBI lineage: Bacteria > Bacillati > Actinomycetota > Actinomycetes > Kitasatosporales > Streptomycetaceae > Streptomyces > Streptomyces sp. NPDC000880. Next base: position 50,586 of record NZ_JBSFMS010000043.1, read on the forward strand.
CGGCGCCCTGGCCACCGTGGTCGCCACCTACGGCGCCGAGAGCCTGAAGCAACTCGGCTACCTCATCATCCTGTTCACCGCGACCTGCATCGTCTACATCCTGGTGGTGCTGGGCGCCATCATGCGGGCCTGCGGGCTGGGCCTGTTCGCCCTCATGCGGTTCCTCAAGGCCGAGCTGCTCGTGGCCCTCAGCACGTGTTCCAGCGAGGCCGTCCTGCCGCAGCTGGTGCGCAAGCTGGAGACCCTCGGCATCGGCCGCCCCGTGGTCGGCATCGTCATCCCTTCGGGTTTCTCCTTCAACCTCGACGGCTCCGCTGTCTACCTGACGATGGCCTCCATGTTCCTGGCCCAGGCCGTCGGCATCGACCTCTCCTGGCAGCAGCAGCTGGTCATGGTGGGCGTCATGATGCTCACCAGCAAGGGCACCGCGGGCATCGCGGGCGGCGCGTTCATCGTGCTGGCCAGCACCGTCACCGCGGTCGGCCATATCCCTCTGGCCGCCCTGTCGCTGATCGTCGGCGTCGACCGCATCCTCAACGAGGGCCGCGTCTTCATCAATGTCCTGGGCAACGCCATTGCCACCATCGTGATCGGTAAGTGGGAGAACGACTTCGACACCGCACAAGCCCGCTCGGTGCTCTACCCCTCCAAGAATCCACCGCAGCCGGCAGCGGCCGAGAACACCAAGGTCGGCGTCGGCAGCTGACCAGACCATCCCGGGCCCGTTTTCCCCTGCGGACCCGGTCTCCGCCGCGGTGGGCCTGGCCAACCTCGACATCTTCGAGCGCGAGGG
>NZ_JBSFMS010000044.1:0-50805 GCF_053599675.1 Streptomyces sp. NPDC000880
GCCCGTTGCGTTGAGAGGCGCACGGCGGGTTCGGCGAGAGGTCCGGAGAAACGGACCGGGAGCAATCCCGGCACCGCGCTCCGGGCCTACTCAGCAGCTGGTGATCGGGTCGACGGGATTGGTGTGCTGGTCAGTTGAGCAGGATGCGCCGGCGGAGGAGGGCGAAGCCGGCCCGTCCGTAGGTTTGGCGTTTGAGCAGCTTGGTCTTGTTGGTGGTGCCCTCGGTGGCGCCGTTGCTGTAGGGCAGGTCGAGGCCGGCCTGCACGGCGGCACGGTCCTTCTCCAAGCCGTGGATGAAGCCGTGGAGTGCAGGGAGGTCGTCGGGGCGGTCAGCGTTCCGGCGGTGCGGTCGGGCAGCACGTCGACGCGGGCATGGGTGACCGCGTCGATCAGGATGGTGGCGTAGCGGTGGCCGCGCCGCAGCGCGAAGTCGTCGACCCCCAGCACACGGGGGACCGGCAGCCCGGGCAGCGGCATCGCCATCAGCACGTGCAGCAACGTGCTGGAGCTGACCAACTGGTGCAGTACAAGGACGGCAAGCAGACCCTCTACCGCGGCCACCCGGTTTTCGTCGCCCAGCACGCGACCGCGACCTGCTGCCGTACCTGCCTTGAGCGCCGGCACCAGATCCCCAAGGGGCAGGAACTGAGCCGCGCGGAGCGCGCCTATGTGGTGAACGTGATCTGCCGCTGGATCGAACGCGAGGTGGCGGGCTCCTCGGGAGCCGAGAGCACCCGCTCGCCTGATGACCAGGGCCCGACCAGCCCAGGTTCGGCCTGGTGAGTGGAGGGTCGCCGGCTCGGTCGACCGACTGTCAGAAGGTTGCAGGTTCGAATCCTGCCGAGTGCACACAGGCCAGAGGCGCCCCCGGGGATGATCCGGAGGCCTTTTGCGTTGCCCGTACAGCAGCGAAGTACAGCAACCGCGTCAACGTAAAAAGGGAGAGCCGTGGCCGAGAGCGCCGAGCCGCTGGAACTGATCTCCTTACTCATGTCCGCCAGACAGGCGAATGTGTCATCCGATTAGGGGGGACCGGTACCGGACCGGTTGCCGCGCTCCGTAATTCGCTGATCACTGAGAGCGTCAGCATGAACGGGTTGCACCGCCCTGGCCACGCCGTTGCTCGAGCATGAGGAACAGGCAGTCAGGCGGGAGCGCGACGCCCCTGGAGAGACCATGAGCTATCAGCAGGACCTTACAATCTGCCGCGAGCTCGGCGAACGCCACGGCGAAGGCCGGGCGCTGAACAGTCTCGGCACCGCCCTGCAGCAAGTGCGGCAGTTCGACGAGGCCATAGCGGTCCACCAGCAGGACCTCGATATCTGCCGCGAGCTCGGCGAACGCCACGGCGAAGGCCAGGCACAGAACAACCTCGGCACCGCCCTGCAGCAGGTGCGGCGGTTCGACGAGGCCATCGACGCCCACCAGCAGGCCGCCGCCCGCTTCACCGAACTCGGCGACCACCACCGCGAAGGCCAGGCCCTCAACAACCTCGGCACCGCCCTGCAGCAGGTGCGGCGGTTCGACGAGGCCATCGACGCCCACCAACATGCCGCTACCCGTTTCGCCGAACTCGGCGATCTCCACCGCGAGGGCCAGTCCCTGAACAACCTCGGCAGCGCCCTGCAGCAGGTGCGGCGGTTCGGCGAGGCCATCGAGGCCCACCAGCAGGCCGCTGCCCGTTTCATCGAACTCGGCGACCACGACGGCGAAGGTCAGGCTCTGAACAACCTCGGCACGGCCCTGCAGCAGGTGCGGCGGTTCGGCGAGGCCATCGAGGCCCACCAGCAAGCCGCTGCCCGTTTCATCGAACTCGGCGACCAGCACCGCGAGGGCCAGTCCCTGAACAACCTCGGCACGGCCCTGCAGCAGGTGCGGCGGTTCCACGAGGCCATCGACGCCCACCAGCAGGCCGCCGCCCGTTTCATCGAACTCGGCGACCACGACGGCGAAGGCCAGGCTCTGAACAACCTCGGCACCGCCATGCAGCAGGTGCGGCGGTTCGACGAGGCCATCGACGCCCACCAACATGCCGCCGCCCGTTTCATCGAACTCGGCGACCACGACGGCGAAGGCCAGGCTCTGAACAACCTCGGCACCGCCGTGCAGCAGCGGAGCCTATGGCGGGTGCTCACGGGCAGGGGCCGTGGCGATCGGGTACGGCCGCCTGCTGCAGATGCCCCACTGGCTGCGGAACTCGCTCCGACGCCGTACGTCCCTGCGCTTCCAGCCGCGGCCCAGGCGCCGTCGGCGTACGTGGACATCGACGATTGACGCCGACGTGCGCTCGTACCTGGTGGAGGGCGCAACCGCCTGCCAGGATCAGGCTGTGATCGAGTCTTCGAGAGTCGCGAGACTGAGCAGAGCCCTCGACTGGGCCGGGTTGATCCCGTCCGCCCTCATGCTTGCGAGCGGCATCAGGGATTACCGCGACGGCGGATCCGTGGGATGGCCAATCGGCGGAGCGCTACTGGTTCTGGTCAGCCTCTGGGTGGTCTATCGCGGGAAGCCTCGCCGGAGCGGCAAGACTGCCGCTTCACGGTAGGTGTACAGCAGCGCAGTACCGCAACCACAGCGACCGCCGCCGTCCGCTAGCCCCCCTCCCGGGCCTCGTAGCGGCCGGTATGGCCGTCGCTGACCGATCCGGCCAGAGCTATGGAAAAGAAGGTTGCAGGTTCGAATCCTGCCGAGTGCACCAGCAGGCAAGAGGCCCCGGAGGATGCGGGGGCCTCTTGCGTTGCCCGTAACCCCCCGTCGTCCTCCCGGTCGCGCGGTCGGCGTTGACCGCCCATCATCGACAGCGACCTGAGCGTGCGTCCGACGAAGGGGTTCGGGGTGCGAGAGCCGGCGATCATCGAGGCGCCATCCGTCCTCGGGCTGCGGCCGTCCGGGGTTGAGGAACTGCCCGCGGCTCTGGTCGGGGCCGGGCTCGCGGATCGGCTTGGGGCGGTGCGGGTGGGGAGGGTTGAGGCGCCGGTGTACGACCCGGGGCGGGACCGGGAGACCGGGGTTCTCAATCCGGGTGGCATCGCGGATTACTCCGTACGGCTGGCGGACGCTGTTGGCGGGGTCATCGACCGGGGCCTCTTCCCCGTCGTCCTCGGCGGGGACTGCAGCATCCTGCTCGGCAATCTCCTCGCGCTGCGCCGCCGGGGGCGGTACGGCTTGCTGTTCCTCGACGGGCACACCGACTTCTACCAGCCGGCCGCGGAGCCAACCGGTGAAGTGGCGTCGATGGAGCTCGCCCTGGCGACCGGGCGCGGGCCGCGGGTGTTGGCCGATCTCGAGGGTCTCGGGCCGCTGGTGCGGGACGAGGACGTCGTCGCCTTCGGGTTCCGGGACTCCGAGGAGTCCGCGGCGGCCGGGATGCAGCCGCTGCCGGAGCGGCTGCACGCCGTCGGCCTCGACGGGGTGCGTGCGGTGGGGGCAGCTGCGGCGGCGCGGCGGGCCGTCGGGCGGCTCGGTGACTACTGGGTGCACCTCGATGTCGACGTGCTGGACGACGCCCTCATGCCGGCTGTCGACTATCGCCTGCCCGGTGGGCTGAGCTGGGCCGAGCTGGAGAGCGTGCTGCGGACGGCGCTGGGCGACGAGCGGGCCGTCGGCTTGGATGTGACGATCTTCAATCCCCGCCTCGACCCCGAGGGGACCATCGCCGCTCGCCTCGTCGAGTGCCTGTGCCGCGGGCTCGGGTAGCGTCCCGCGTAGTCGGGCGGAGGTGCGTATGGCGTGGCGGTGCGCCGGGCTCAGCTGGCCGCGCGGGGCGCGGACGGCCGTACTCGCGTGGGAAGGCGGGCGGGTCAGCCCGCTGACCCCTGGGAAAGAGCTGGGGTTCCGGGCGGAAGGGCAGCGATGGTGTGTCGGGGCGCGTGGGAATCCCTGTCCCCTGGGGGCCGTCGTCAGCGGGCGGGCGACAGGGGCGCGGTGTGCGGAGTGTGCCCGGCTGGACCGGGCGCACTCGGTGGCCGCCGACACCATGGCCGACGATCCGCGGACGTACCGCGTGTATCTGGCCTGGTTCGGGCCGGGGATGGTCAAGGCCGGGATCACCGCGGAGGAGCGCGGGCCCGCGCGGCTGCTTGAACAGGGGGCCGTGGTCTTCAGCTGGCTCGGGCGCGGGCCGCTTATGGCGGCGCGGCGGACCGAGGAGTTGCTGCGCAGTGCGCTGGGAGTGCCGGACCGGATTCCGTACGCGGACAAACGGGCGGTTCGGGCCGCGCTGCCAGGGGCGGCCGAGCGGGCCGCGGAGGTCGAGGAGCTGCACCGGCGTGCGGTCGGGCTTGCCGGGTGGGCCGAGTCGCTGGAGCGCATCGGCTTCGAGGCGGTCGACCACACCGGGGTGTTCGGTCTTGACGGGCTGCCGCCCGCGACCGGGGTGGTGCGCGAACTGGTGGACGGCGGGGTGGTCGCCGGCCGGCTGGTGGCGGCCGCCGGGCCCGATCTGCATCTGCGGACCGCGGGGGACGGGCTTGTCGTACTCGATACGCGGCTGATGACCGGGTGGTCGCTCCTGGGGTCCGACTCGGGGGCGGGGGTGACGGTGCCCGTCGCCGACATGGGCTCCGCGCCCGGCTCGGTGCAGGACGGGCTGTTCTGAGGGGATGGTTCTGAGGGGATGGTCACGTGTTGAATCCCTTACGGCAATGGGACGAGGAATCCATCGCCGCCTGGCAGCGGAATCTGGAGCACCGGGCCGCGCGGAAGCGCGGACGCGCCAAGTGGTACGAGAGCTACAGCGTCCATGTCGGCAAGGTCGAGCGGAGTTATGGCTTTGAGCGTGAGTGAAAGCAATGAGACGGCGGACGAAGCTGCGGACGTACGGGAGTTTTGGACGCGGCTCGAACTGCCCGGGCTCGTCGACGTACACACCCACTTCATGCCGGAGCGGGTCCTCAAGAAAGTGTGGGCCTACTTCGACGCGGCCGGGCCGCTGACCGGCAGGGAGTGGCCGATCAACTACCGGCACGAGGAGGAGCAACGGGTCGCGCTGCTGCGCGACTTCGGGGTGCGCTCCTTCACCTCGATGCTCTATCCGCACAAGGCGGGCATGGCCGAGTGGCTCAACGGCTGGGCCGCGGACTTCGCCCTGCGCACACCCGAGTGCCTGCAGACCGCGACCCTCTTCCCCGAGGAGGGAGTCGCGCGGTACGTGCGCGAAGCCGTCGAGCGCGGGGCCAGGATCTTCAAGGCGCACCTCCAGGTCGGGATGTACGACCCCAATGACGCGCTGCTCGATCCCGTGTGGGGGCTGCTCGCCGATGCCCGGGTCCCGGTGGTGATGCACTGCGGGTCCGGGCCGGCGCCCGGCAAGCACACCGGGCCCGAGCCGGTGGGGCGGCTGCTTGCGCGGCATCCGCGGCTGCGGCTGGTCGTGGCGCACATGGGGATGCCGGAGTACGCCGACTTCCTCGATCTCGCCGAGCGGTACGGGGAGGTCCGCCTCGACACGACGATGGCCTTCACGGACTTCAGCGAGCGCTTCGCGCCCTTCCCCGAGCGGGAGAAGGGGCGGCTGCTGGAGCTGGGGGACCGGATTCTGCTCGGGACCGACTTCCCCAACATTCCGTATCCGTACGCCCATCAGCTACGGGTGCTCGAACGGCTCGGGCTCGGGGACGGCTGGCTGCGGGCGGTCTGCCACGACAACGGAGCGCGGCTCTTCGCCCTGCCCGTCGCTCCCGCCCCTTCCTAGACCTTTCTCAGGGAATTCACAGGGAAGGGAAAGGCCCCTCTCAGGGCGAGGTCGCAGGGTGCGATCATGACCGTGACCTCGCCCCAGGGGCGTACCGAAATGCTCAGGCCGGACGGCAGCCCCGTCCGGGTGCTCGTCGTGGACGACGAGGCGGCGCTGAGCGAGCTGCTGTCGATGGCCCTGCGCTACGAGGGCTGGGAGGTGCGCAGCGCCGGGGACGGCGCGGGCGCGGTGCGTACGGCGCGCGACTTCCGGCCGGACGCCGTGGTGCTCGATGTGATGCTGCCCGACATGGACGGGCTCGCGGTGCTGGGGCGGCTGCGGCGCGAACTGCCCGAGGTGCCGGTGCTCTTCCTGACCGCCAGGGACTCGGTCGAGGACCGGATCGCGGGGCTGACGGCGGGCGGCGACGACTATGTCACCAAGCCGTTCTCGCTGGAGGAGGTCGTGGCCAGGCTGCGTGGGCTGATCCGGCGGTCGGGGACGGCGATGGTACGCAGTGAATCCCTGCTGGTGGTCGGGGACTTGACGCTCGATGAGGACAGCCACGAGGTGAGCCGGGGCGGGGAGTCGATCCATCTGACGGCGACCGAGTTCGAGCTGCTGCGCTTTTTGATGCGCAATCCGCGGCGGGTGCTCAGCAAGGCGCAGATCCTCGACCGGGTGTGGTCGTACGACTTCGGCGGGCAGGCCAATGTCGTCGAGCTGTATGTCTCGTATCTGCGGAAGAAGATCGACGCCGGGCGTACGCCGATGATCCACACCCGGCGCGGGGCCGGCTATCTCATCAAGCCCGGTGAGTAGGACCCGAAGCCGCCGGTGGTCGCTGCGGACCCGGCTTGTGGTCTCCGCGGTGATGCTGATCGCGGTGGTGGCGGCGGTGATCGGCTCGGTCACGACGATAGCGTTCGACAGCTATATGTACGGGAAGCTCGACGACCAGCTGCGCACCATCGCCGAACGGGCCAACCCGCCCAAGCCGGGGCTGGGCGGTCCACGGATGGGCCAGTTGCAGGAACCGTTGGAGTTCCTCGGCGGGGGCGGCCAGCCCTTCGACACCGTCGGCGCCGTGGTCTCCCCCGGCGGTGGGATGACCGAGTCCAGGAGGACCGTCCAGAGCACCACCAGCGGGCTGCGCAACGACTCCAGGCCGCTCGACGATGCCCAGAACCGGGCGCTCGCCACGGTGGCGCGCGACGGGCAGGTGCACAGCGTCGAGCTGCCGGGCCTTGGCGGCTACCGCATGGTGTCCGTCACCACGCACACCGGACTGACCGTTCTCGTCGGGATCCCGTCCAGCGAGGTCGAGGACGCCCTGAGCACGCTGATCGTCGTCGAGGTCTGTGTCACGGGCGCAGGTCTCATCGCCGCCGGGATTGCGGGAACGGCCCTGGTCGGGGTCGCGTTGCGGCCGCTGCGGTGGGTCGCCGCGACCGCGACGCGGGTCTCCGAACTGCCGCTGCACAGCGGCGAGGTGGCCCTGCACGAGCGGGTCCCGGACGCCGAGGCCGATCCGCGGACGGAGGTCGGGCAGGTCGGCGCGGCGCTCAACCGGATGCTCGACCATGTGCACTCCGCGCTGCACGTGCGGCAGGAGAGCGAGACGCGGGTACGGCAGTTCGTCGCGGACGCCAGCCATGAGCTGCGTACACCGCTGGCTTCGATACGCGGCTACGCCGAGCTCACCAGACGCGGCAGGGAGTACGTCGGCGAGGACACCCGGCATGCGCTGGGGCGGATAGAGGCCGAGGCGACCCGGATGACGGGCCTGGTGGAGGATCTGCTGCTGCTCGCACGCCTCGACGCCGGACGCCCGCTCTCGTACGAGAGCACTGATCTGTCCCCGCTGGTCGTGGATGCGGTCAGCGATGCGCGGGTGGCGGGCCAGGACCACAAGTGGCTGCTCGAGCTGCCGGTCGAGCCCGCTGCGGTACGTGGTGACGGCGCCCGGCTCCATCAGGTGCTGGTCAATCTGCTGGGGAACGCCCGTACCCACACACCGCCCGGCACGACCGTCACCGCACGGGTGTGGTGCGGCGATGTCGCGGGCGTGGGCCCGACGGTCGTTCTGGAGGTCGAGGACGACGGGCCCGGCATTCCGCCCGAGCTGCTCCCGCACGTCTTCGAACGGTTCGCGCGCGGCGACGCGTCCAGGTCCCGGCACGCCGGGTCCACCGGTCTCGGCCTGGCGATCGTGCAGGCGGTGGTGGCCGCGCACGGCGGCACGGTGGGCGTGCGGTCCGAGCCGGGGCGCACGGTCGTCGGCGTACACCTGCCCGCGGACCTCGCGTCCTGGGCTCCCGCGTACGACTCACAGATGGGGCACAGGCATGTCACACAGCCATGACAGCGCGCCCGCCGAGTGTCGTCCCATGCGAAACGACACCCCCATGGGGACTCTGCCGGCCCGGGAGCATCTGCTCGCCGACTCGGCCGACCTGCCCGTACTCGACGTGGTGATTCCGGTCTACAACGAGGAGGACGACCTCGAGCGATGTGTGCGCAGGCTGCACGACCACCTCGTCCGGACCTTCCCGTACGGCTTCCGGATCACCATCGCGGACAACGCGAGCACTGACAGCACGCCCGAGGTGGCGGCCCGGCTCGACCGCTCGATCGCCGAGGTACGGGCGTACCGGCTGGAGCAGAAGGGCCGGGGGCGGGCGCTGCGCACCGTGTGGTCGCACTCCGACGCGCCCGTCCTCGCCTATATGGACGTGGACCTGTCCACCGACCTCAACGCCCTGCTGCCGCTGGTCGCACCGTTGATCTCAGGGCACTCGGATCTCGCGATCGGGTCGCGGCTCGCGCGCTCGTCGCGGGTGGTGCGCGGCCCGAAGCGGGAGTTCATCTCGCGCGCCTACAACTTGATTCTCAGGTCGTCGTTGGCGGCGCGGTTCTCCGACGCGCAGTGCGGATTCAAGGCCATTCGGCGGGAGGTGGCCGAGCGGCTGCTGCCGATGGTCGAGGACACCGGATGGTTCTTCGACACCGAGCTGCTGGTGCTGGCCGAGCGCGCCGGGCTTCGTATCCACGAGGTGCCGGTGGACTGGGTCGACGACCCCGACTCGACGGTGCACATCGTGAGCACGGCGACCGAGGACCTCAAGGGTGTGTGGCGGGTGGGGCGGGCGCTGGCGGTCGGCGCGCTGCCGCTGGACCGGCTGGCGCGGCCCTTCGGGGACGATCCGCGGGACCGGCAGCTGACCGGAGTACCGGGCGGACTTGCCCGGCAGCTGGTCGGTTTCTGTGTGGTCGGCGCGCTCTCGACCCTGTTGTATCTGCTGCTGTACTCGATCTTCCGGGCGGGGGTCGGGCCTCAACTCGCCAACGCGGGCGCGCTGTTGCTGTCCGCCGTCGCGAACACGGCCGCGAACCGGCGGCTCACCTTCGGGGTACGCGGCCGGGACCGCGCCGTACGCCATCAGGCCCAGGGCCTGGTCGTGTTCGGCATCGGTCTCGCCCTGACCAGCGGCTCGCTGGCGGCCCTGGGAGCGGCCGCCGGGAACCCGTCCCACGGCACAGAGCTGGCGGTCCTGATCGCCGCGAACCTGGCGGCGACGGTGCTGCGGTTCCTGCTCTTCCGGGCGTGGGTCTTCCCCGACCGGCGCGGTGACGTGCCGGGCGGACCGGGCGGACGGGGCGCACCAGCCGCCCATCGAGGGGACACGACCGCGCCGCTGCACGCCACGCCCCTCGACGACGAGACGATCACGATGACGAGGAATCGACGATGACCACGCGACACGACCGATACCAGAGTGTGCAGCCGGGCGGTGCTGCCGCCGTGGCCCCTGCCGGGGACGCTGCCACCGTGGCTCCGCCCGCGTGGGCGGAGCCCCTGGCCCCCGCGCGACAGCGTTCCGCATCGCCGGCCGCGCGCCTGTGGCGCGGGCGGGCCGAGGACGCCCCCTGGGTGCGCCCCGCCTTCCTCGCGCTCCTTGCCGCCACCGCGCTCCTCTACCTCTACAACCTGAGCGAGTCCGGCTACGCCAACTCCTTCTACTCCGCGGCGGTCCAGGCGGGCAGCGAGAGCTGGAAGGCCCTCTTCTTCGGCTCGTCCGACGCCGCGAACTCCATCACCGTCGACAAGCCCCCGGCCGCCCTGTGGCCGATGGCCCTGTCCGTACGGCTCTTCGGGCTCGGCTCCTGGCAGATCCTTGTGCCGGAGGCGCTGATGGGGGTCGCCACGGTAGGCGTGCTGTACGGGGCCGTACGCCGGCGCTTCACGCCTGCCGCCGGGCTGATCGCGGGCGCGGTGCTCGCGGTCACGCCCGTCGCCGCGCTGATGTTCCGCTTCAACAACCCGGACGCGCTGCTCACGCTGCTGATGACGGTGACGGTGTACTGCGTGCTGCGCGCCCTCGAAGGCGCGCAGACGAAGTGGCTTGTCTGGGCGGGCGTCGCGGTCGGCTTCGCGTTCCTGACGAAGACGCTCCAGGCGTTCCTGATCCTGCCGCCGCTGGCGCTGGTGTACGCGGTGTGCGCGCCGACGACGCTGCGGCGGCGGATGGGTCAACTCGGCCTCGCCGGAATCGCGGTCGTCGTCGCGGGCGGCTGGTGGGTGGCGATCGTCGAGCTGTGGCCCGCATCCTCGCGTCCGTACATCGGCGGCTCGCAGAGCAACAGCTTTCTGGAGCTGACCTTCGGCTACAACGGCCTCGGCCGGATCAACGGCAATGAGACCGGCAGCATCGGAGGCGGTGGTGGCGGGGGCGGGGGCCGCGGCGGTGGCGCGACCGGCATCGACCGGATGTTCACCGGGGACCTCGGCGGCCACATCTCCTGGCTGCTGCCCGCCGCGCTGCTGCTGCTCATCGCCGGGCTCGTCGTCACCTGGCGCGCGAAGCGCACCGACACGGCGCGGGCGGCGTTCCTCGTCTGGGGCAGCTCGCTGCTGATGACCGCCGGGATCTTCAGCTTCATGGCCGGGATCTTCCACCAGTACTACACGGTGGCGCTGGCGCCGTACATCGCCGCGCTCGTCGGCATGGGTGCCACGGTGCTGTGGGAGGAGCGGCGTTCGTTCCTCGCGTCGGCGGCGCTCGGTGGCACGGTCGCGGTGACGGCGTACTGGTCGTACATCCTCCTTGGTCAGAGCACGGCCTATCTGCCGTGGCTGCGGTGGGCGGTGCTGATCGGCGGTCTGGCAGCCGCGGCGGGGCTGCTGTTCGCGGGGCGGCTCGGCCTTCGACTGGCGCTCGGCGCCGCGGTGCTGGGGCTGGCGGCATCGCTGGCGGGGCCGGTCGCGTACTCCCTCACGACGGTGAGCGAGGGGCACGTGGGCTCGATCCCGACGGCGGGGCCGGCGGTGGCGGGAGGCCGCGGCGGTGGTCGGGGTGGTGGTGGCCAGGGCGGCGGGGCCGGCGGCCGGATGCAGCCGCCCGGCCAGGCGCAGGGCCAGGGCCAGCAGGGTGGTCCCGGCGGCGGCATGGGCCAGCCCCCGACCGGCGGGCAGCAGGGCCAGGGTCGGGGCCAGTGGCAGGGCCAGGGCCAGGCTCAGGGCCAGGGCCAGGGGCAGATGCCCGGTGGGGTCCCCGGCGGCGGCCAGGCTGGCGGGCGCGGCATGGCCGGCGGCATGGGCGCTCTCCTCAGGGGCGCGAGCGTCAACACCGAGGCCGCGGCCAAGCTGAAGCAGAACGCCGACGCCTACACATGGGCCGCCGCGGCCATCGGCTCCCAGAACGCGGCCAGTTACCAGCTCGCCACCGAGAAGCCGGTGATGTCGATCGGCGGCTTCAACGGCAGTGACCCGTCCCCGACGCTCGCGCAGTTCCAGCAGTACGTCGCGGACGGGAAGATCCACTACTTCATCGCGAGTGGTGGTGACGGCGGCGGACCCGGCGGCAACTCCAGCTCCGGGATCACCTCCTGGGTCGAGTCCACCTTCACCGCGGTCACCGTTGGCGGCGCGACTCTCTACGACCTGACCAACGCGAAGTAGTCCTATACGGCGTACGAGAGTTCCTTGTACGGTGTACGAGGCCGAGTCCCGTACACCGTACAAGGAGCGTTCATGACTGCGTCGACCGCCGAGACCGACCCGGTCGACACGGGCCCCTCGGGCCATTCGCAGCGCTGGCTCATCCTCGGCGTCATCTGTCTCGCCCAGCTCACGGTGCTGCTCGACAACACCGTTCTCAGCGTCGCGATCCCCTCCCTCACCCGCGAACTTGACGCCTCCACCGCCGACATCCAGTGGATGATCAACGCGTATTCGCTGGTTCAGTCGGGCCTGCTGCTCACGGCGGGTAACGCCGCCGACCGCTACGGCCGCAAGAAGATGCTGATCTCCGGTCTCGCGCTGTTCGGCGCCGGCTCGCTCGCCGCAGGGCTCGCCCAGTCCGCCACCCAGCTGATCGCCGCCCGCGCGGGCATGGGCGTGGGCGGCGCGCTGCTGATGACCACGACTCTCGCGGTCGTCGTGCAGATCTTCGACGACGCCGAACGAGTCAAGGCCATCGGCCTCTGGTCCACCGTCAACTCCCTCGGCTTCGCAGCCGGTCCGCTGATCGGCGGGGTCGTGCTCGACCATTTCCGGTGGGGCGCGATCTTCCTGATCAACATCCCGGTGGCGGCGATCGGCCTGTTCGCGGTCGTCGCGCTCGTACCGGAGTCCAAGAACGCGCAGGGCGACCGCCCGGACCTGCTCGGCGCGCTGCTCTCCACAATCGGCATGACCACGGTCGTGTACGCGATCATCTCCGGGCCCGCGCACGGCTGGACCTCCACGCAGGTCCTGGCCCCGGCAGCGGCCGGCGTCCTGGTCCTCGGGGTCTTCGTGCTCTGGGAGCTGCGTATCCCGTACCCCATGCTGGACATGCACTTCTTCCGCAACCAACGCTTCATCGGTGCGGTCGCGGGTGCGATCCTCGTCGCCTTCGGCATGGGCGGCTCGCTCTTCCTGCTCACCCAGCATCTGCAATTCGTCCTCGGATACGGGCCGCTGGACGCGGGTCTGCGCACAGCGCCGCTCGCGCTGACGGTCATCGCCCTGAACCTGACCGGCGTGGGCGCGCGGCTGCTGCCGAGGCTCGGCACGCCGGGGACGATCGCCGCCGGAATGACGCTGGTGGCGGCGGGCCTTGCAACGATCGCGCTGCTCGGCGGGGATGCGTACTCCGGCATGCTGCTCGGCCTCGTCGTGATGGGCGCGGGCGTCGCGCTCTCGATGCCGGCGATGACCAACGCGATCATGAGCGCGATCCCGCCTGCGAGGGCGGGGGTCGGCGCGGGCATCAACGGCACGCTTGCCGAGTTCGGCAACGGGCTGGGCGTGGCCGTCCTGGGCGCCGTGCTGAACTCCCGCTTCGCCGCGCTTGTGCCGGCGGTGGTGGGCGCGGCCTCGCTGCCCGCGGCGCTGGCGGCCGCGGGCGATGCGGGGGAGAGGGAGCGGATCTCGGACGCCTTCGCCTCCGGCCTCCAGACGAGTCAGCTGGTCGGCGCGGTGGCGGTGCTGGCCGGTGGCCTGCTGGCCGCGATGCTACTGCGGCGGGCGGACCGGGCAGAATCACCCAGGGCAGCGGAATAGCATCGGGCCGGGGGCCAATCGAGGAGGGTGCGCGATGGTGAGTGCGGCCGACCGCGCGAAGGGTCCCGCGCGGACGAGTGTGTGGTTGGACGGCAAGACGGACCGGGACCGGGATCGGGACCGGGGCCGGGGCCGTAAGTCGGGCCAGCCGGCCGGTCTGGATCGCGACAAGATCATCGAGGCGACGGTCCGGCTGCTGGACTCCGAGGGCGCGGCCAAGTTCTCGATGCGCCGCCTGGCCGCGGAGTTGAACGTCACCGCGATGTCCGTCTACTGGTACGTCGACACCAAAGACGACCTGCTGGAGCTCGCCCTCGACGCGGTCTTCGGAACCTTCCCGCTGCCGGACGTGAGCACCGAGACGGACTGGCGCGACCAGCTGCGCGAACTGGCCACGGGATACCGGGCGTTGCTGGTGCGGCACCCATGGGTGTCGGCGCTGATCGGTACGTTCCTGAACATCGGGCCGCACTCTATGGCGTTCTCGCTGGCTGTGCAGCAGGTGATGCGGAACACCGGGGTGCCGCCGCACGGGCAGATGGGCGGGCTGTCGGCGGTCTTCCAGTTCGTGTACGGGTTCGGAACGATCGAGGGGCACTTCATCCAGCGGTGCGCGGCGGCGGGGATGAGCCAGGACGAGTACTTCCGCCAGGCGATGGGGACGATCAGCGAGCAGCCGGAGTTCAGGGAGAGCTTCGCGAGCGCGTCGGAACTGATGGAGGCGCGGGGCGGGGACACGGTGGAGGAAATGCGGGAGCGGGACTTCGGCTTTGCGCTGGAGTTGCTGGTGGCAGGCATCGAAGCGATGGTTGCTCGCGCGTAGTGGGGTGGCGGGGGGCGCGCTGCGGGTCGCGCGGGCCGTCGCGGGGTGGCGGGGGTCCGCGGTGCGGGTCGCGGGCCTTGCTGGGTGCGGCCGTCTGTGGTGCGGGTTTGAGTGGTCCGGCGTGCCCGGTGTCGTGGGGTTCGGGGTCCGGGGCCCCTCCGGGCTCGACTGTACCCCTCGCCAGGGACCCGGGGCTTGCTCCCCCACGCGGCGGAGCCGCATAAGGGCGCAGCCGGGAAGGGGCGGAGTGGGGGAGAAGACCGCGCCCGCACCCTGCGTACCCCTCCGCCGGGCTGGGGTACCCCCCTCGCCGCGGAGACCAACACGCAGCCGGGAAAGGGGGGCGGGGGAAAGCCCGCCCCCCCGTGCGTCAGCTCTTGCTCAGCCTCGCCGGGAACCCCCCCGTCGCGATCGGCCCCCACCTCCCCGGCGTCACCCGGATGATCGACTTCCCCTGCTTCACCATCGCCTCGCGATACTCGTCCCAGTCCGGGTGCTCCCCGGAGATATTCCGGAAGTACTCCACCAGCGGCTCCACCGACTCCGGGGAGTCGATCACCTCCGCCGTGCCGTCCACCTGGACCCACGGCCCGTCCCAGTCGTCCGACAGGATGATCACGCTGACCTGCGGGTTCCGCTTCGCGTTCCGGGTCTTCGCGCGTTCCGGGTACGTGGAGATCACGATCCGGCCCGAGTCGTCGACCCCGCAGGCCAGCGGGGAGCCCTGCGGCGTGCCGTCCGCGCGGGTGGTCAGCAGGATTGCCCGGTGCCTCGGGCGTACGAACTCCAGCAACTCGTCCAGTTCCACCTTGGTGTTGGTGGCGATATTGGGTGCCATGTACACCAGCCTAATCCTCAGGAGTCGGCAGGACCTCTCTGGACCGCCTGGACGGCCGAAGTCATCGCGATGCAGATCGGTGGTCGCGCCTCCGCGCGAGCGCTCCGGGGGATCGACTACTCGCCGGGGTGGGCGAGTTCGATGTCGTGGCTGTCGACGCCGCGACCGGCCACCGTCAGCGTGCCCGCCACCGGCGGGTACCCGGTCGCGATGACCGTGTACTCCCCCGCGTTCAGGTCGGCGAAGGCGTAGGCCCCGTCGTCCCCGGTCGTTGCGGTGGCGACCACGTTCCCCGCGGCGTCCACCAGGGTCACCCGGGCGTCGGCCAGCGGCCGCCGGTCGGCGCCGCCGCGGACGGTGCCCTGGACCAGGACGCCCGCCTGCAGGGAGACCTCGATACGGGTCACGCCCTGGCCGCCGATCTCCACCGGCAGCGCCAGCGGCCGGTAGCCGGAGGCGTTCACCGCGACGGTGACCGATCCGGACACCAGCTCGCCGAAGGCGAACTCGCCCTGCTCCGCGCTCTTCCCGGTGGCCAGCACATCGCCGCGTACATCGGTCACGATCACCATCGCGCCCTCGAGTGGCGTCCCGCCCTCGGCGGCCCGCACGGTCCCGGTGAGACCGCTGGTGCCGACGAGGAGGATGTCGTACCCCAGCGGTTCGTCGGCGACGACCACCGTGGACGCCTGAGGCTGGAAGCCGTCGGCGGAGGCGATGAGCACGTACGAACCCGTGCCCGGCGCGTCCAGTTCGTAGCTGCCGTCCGGCTGGGCGGCCGCGCGGCCGAGCTGTCGTCCGGCCGACGAGATCAGGGTGACCGTGGCCTGGGGCACTGCCGCGCCCTCGAATCCGCGAACCACACCGCGTATCGGCGTGCCGACCGCGGTGGGGAGAACAGCCGCCTCGACGGTCGCTGCGTTCTCCACGGCCGCCGGTGCCGGAGAAGCCTCCGACGTCTCCGGCACCGCGTTCGACTTGAGCGCGACCTCCTTGATGAACAGCGTCACCAGGAAGGCCAGCAGCGCCAACGGCGCCGAGTAGAGGAAGATGTCGCCGACCCCGTGCCCGTACGCGCTCTCCATCACCGTACGGATCGGAGCCGGCAGCTTGTCCAGGTCGGGGATGCCCCCGCCGCCCGTGCCGCCGCGACCCGGCGCCGCGCCCTGCGGGCCGAGTTCGGCGAGCCCGTCCTTGACGTATTGCGTGACCCGGTTGGACATCACCGCGCCCAGTGCGGAGACGCCGACCGCGCCGCCCAGCGAACGGAAGAAGGTGACGACCGAGCTGGCCGAGCCGAGTTCTTCCGGAGCGACCTGGTTCTGCGTGCAGAGCACCAGGTTCTGCATCATCATGCCGAGGCCGAGACCCATGACGGCCATGAAGACCGCGATGTGCCAGTACTCGGTGTCGTACCGCATGGTGCCCAGCAGACCGAGGCCCGCCGTCAGCAGCACGGCGCCGCTGACCAGCCACGCCTTCCAGCGGCCCGTCTTGGTAATGATCTGGCCCGCGACGGTCGACGAGATGAACAGGCCGCCGATCATCGGGATGGTCATGACGCCGGACATCGTCGGCGACTTGTCGCGCGCCAGTTGGAAGTACTGGCTGAAGAAGACGGTGCCCGCGAACATCGCGACGCCGACGAAGAGCGAAGCCAGCGAGGCCAGCGTGATGGTGCGGTTGCGGAACAGCCGCAGCGGGATGATCGGCTGGCTCGCCTTCGACTCCACGAGCAGGAAGAGCGCGCCGAGCACGACCGAGCCGCCGACCATGGCGTACGTCTGCGAGGAGATCCAGTCGTACTTGTTACCGGCGAAGGTCACCCAGACCAGCAGCAGCGAGACCGCCGCGCTGATGAGAAGCGCGCCCGCCCAGTCGACCTTGACCTGCCTCTTCACCACCGGCAGCTTCAGGGTCTTCTGCAGCACGATCAGCGCGATGATCGCGAAGGGCACGCCGACGTAGAAGCACCAGCGCCAGCCGAGCCACTCGGTGTCGGTGATGACGCCGCCGAGCAGCGGGCCGCCGACGGTGGCGACGGCGAAGGTCGCGCCGAGGTAGCCGCTGTAGCGGCCGCGCTCGCGCGGGGCGATCATCGCGGCCATCACGATCTGCGCGAGGGCGGTGAGACCGCCGACGCCGATGCCCTGGGCGACGCGGCAGGCGATGAGCATGCCGACGCTCTGTGAGAGTCCGGCGACCACCGAGCCCAGGACGTAGATGACCAGGGCTATCTGGACCAGCAGCTTCTTGGAGAAGAGGTCGGCGAGCTTGCCCCACAGCGGGGTGGTCGCGGTCATCGAGAGGAGCGAGGCCGTCACCACCCAGGTGTAGGCGCTCTGGCCGCCGCCGAGGTCGGTGATGATCGCAGGCAGGGCGTTGGTGACGACCGTGGACGACAGGATGGCGACGAACATGCCGAGCAGCAGCCCGGACAACGCCTCCATGATCTGCCGGTGGGTCATCGGCGCGCCGTCGGCGAAGGAGTGTCCTCCATGCTTGGCGTGGCCGCCCCGCACACCGGCTGGTGTGGCTGTAGCCATTGGGTTCCTTGTCTTACGTCGTGTCATGCGGGTGTACGGGGGGCGTGAGCGTGGGCCCGGCAGTCTCCGAAGGAGTCGCGCAGCCTGGCGAGCATGGCGATGAGCTGTCCGACTTCGTCGTCGGACCAGTCCTTGAGGTTGTGGGCGAACATGTCGGTGGTTCGCTTGGCGAACTCGTCGAGCATGTCCAGGCCCGCGGGGGTCAGCCGCAGGATGCGGGAGCGCTTGTCGTCCGGGTCGGGGGTCCGTTCGATCCAGCCGCGCTCGGCGGCGTGGGCGACATGCCGGCTGGTCACCGACGTGTCGACGGCGAGGAGTTCGGCGAGCCTGCTCATCCGCATCCCGCCGTGTCGGTCCAGCATGGCGAGCACGGCGGCCGTGCCGGACGGGCACTCGGCGGGCAGGATCCGCGCGAGGCCGCGCTTCACGGCGCCGATGGCGCTGATCTGGCGGGCCAGTTCCGCGTACTGACTCTGTGCGGCCATGGCCAGACCCCCCCGTATCTTGTTGCTTAGGGCAACCATAGAAGTCGATGGTTGCTACAGGCAAACAAAAACGGGCTTGTAGTGGTAAAAAAACACCAAAGGCTTCGCATGCCGCCGGTCATGGCCCGCCCTGGGAGCTATCTGCTACCCGCCCGGGGTTGGGGCCGGTCACCTGGGTTCGCTAGGGTCCTGCCCCATGGCACACAACCCCCATGCTCCCCAAGGTCAGGGCCCCGAGGGCAACTACGACCCGGCGGGCAGCACCCAGATGTTCCGCGCCTTCGTCGACGAGGGTGCGCCGCAGGGCCGCCAGGCGGCGGCTCCCGCGCAGTCGTCCTCGCGCGTCGGTCTGATCGTCGGCGTCATCGCGGCCGTCGTGATCCTCGGCGTAGTGGCCTGGCTCGCGCTCGGCTGATCACGCCGACCGAGTCACCTTCCGCCGGGTCACTTCCATACCGCGGTGACGCTCTGGGTCTCGATATGCGTGCCCAGCGGCACCCGCCAGGCGTCCACGCACACGGTGTACGCCTGCTTTCTCACCGTTCCTGCGGCGATCGGCGTGGGCAGCGGCTGAGCCCCCTCGATGGTCGCCCAGTCGATCCCGCGTGCCCCGATGATGTGCGTCGCGAAGGTGACGGTGCCCGAGGTCACCGGTGAGCTGCCGGTGTTGCGGAACTCCACCTTCACCTTCTCCGAGCCACCTGATCCGCCCGTACTTCCGGGACCGCCCGAGGCTCCGCCCGTACTGCCAGGGCTTCCGGTGCCGCCTGTGCTGCCACCCGTACCGCCGCCGGCAGTTCCCGTGCCGCCGCCGCCCGGGACGGCGGGCACTCGCGCTCGCCCGCCTTCCCGGCTTCTCCGCCGGCGTCTTCCCCTCCGAGTCACCGGACGGCACGGCGCCGTCCAGCGGCACCAGTACGGCCTCGCCCTTCGGCGGCACGGTGGCGGTGTGCGCCTCGTCGGGCCCGGACCCGGCGGCGCCGACCGCCACGTAACCTCGCCGCCGCCGCTCCCGCATGCGGTCAGCGCGCCGCCGAGGCAGAGCGCGACCCTGCGAGAGCTGCTCCATGACGTCGTCGCATCGCGTCAGTGTGTCTGACGTACCGTCAATAAGGAACCCCCGGCCCACGGGGTTCCGCCGGGTTCAGTCGGCGATCAGACCTTCCCGCAACTGCGCGAGCGTACGGGTCAGCAGCCGTGAGACATGCATCTGCGAGATGCCGACCTCCTCGCCGATCTGCGACTGCGTCATGTTCGCGAAGAAGCGCAGCATGATGATCTGCCGCTCGCGGGGCGGGAGCTTGGCCAGGAGGGGCTTGAGCGACTCGCGGTACTCGACGCCCTCCAGCGCCGAGTCCTCGTACCCGAGGCGGTCCGCCAGCGAGCCTTCGCCGCCGTCGTCCTCGGCCGAGGGCGAGTCCAGCGAGGAGGCGGTGTACGCATTGCCGACGGCCAGGCCGTCGACCACGTCCTCCTCCGACACGCCGAGCACCGCGGCCAGTTCGGGAACGGTCGGGGAGCGGTCCAGCTTCTGCGCCAGTTCGTCGCTGGCCTTGGTCAGCGCGAGCCGCAGCTCCTGGAGCCGGCGCGGCACCCGCACCGACCACGAGGTGTCGCGGAAGAAGCGCTTGATCTCGCCGACGACCGTCGGCATCGCGAATGTCGGGAATTCCACGCCCCGTTCGCAGTCGAACCGGTCGATCGCCTTGATCAGGCCGATGGTGCCGACCTGGACGATGTCCTCCATCGGTTCATTGCGGCTGCGGAAGCGGGCCGCGGCGTACCGCACGAGGGGGAGATTGAGCTCGATGAGGGTGTCGCGCACATAGGTGCGCTCCGGGGTGTTGCCCGTGCCCGCAGCGTCCTCGTCCAGCGCGCGCAGCCGCCGGAACAGGGAGCGGGACAGAGTGCGGGTGTCGATGGCTTCCGAGCTGTCAGGCACGACGGGTGCGGGAGCGCTCTTCGTGAGCGTGAGCACCTTCGAGCTGCCCTGTTCTGAGGACATGCCACCCCCTTGAGGTCGCAGACGGTCGCGGCGGCCGCGACCATCGGAGGAACGCAGCCTCCACCTGAATACCGGAGGCGGGGCTGCGGCAAACGCACTTCCGGCAGAATGTCACATGTCGGCAACACGCTGTAGTGACATGTCGACAAGTATCGGGTGAATCTGCGCTGGAAAGAGGGGGTGTGCGGCTTTTGGGTGGCCGGAAAGGGTGCTGGAGTGATCTATCCGTTCCAGCTACGCCTCGATCCTGTTTGCGGATCGCAGTCGAGCAAAGCTTCTGGCCAGCAGTCTTGACACATGCATCTGTGAAACGCCCAGTTCCTGACTGATCTGCGACTGCGTCAGATTGCTGTAATAGCGGAGCATCAGGATCCGCTGCTCCCGCTCGGGCAGTTGTACGAGGAGATGGCGTACGAGATCACGGTGCTCGACGCCGGCCAGTGCCGGGTCCTCGTAACCGAGCCGGTCGAGCAGCCCGGGCAGCCCGTCGCCCTCCTGGGCCGCCTCCAGTGAGGTCGCATGGTACGAGCGCCCGGCCTCGATGCAGGCCAGCACCTCGTCCTCGCCGATCTTCAGCCGCTCGGCGATCTCGGCGGTCGTGGGTGTGCGGCCGTGAGCCGTCGTCAGATCCTCGGTCGCACCGTTGACCTGCACCCACAGCTCGTGCAGCCGGCGTGGCACATGCACGGTCCGTACGTTGTCGCGGAAGTACCGCTTGATCTCGCCGACCACGGTGGGCATTGCGAAGGTCGGGAACTGCACCCCGCGGTCCGGGTCGAAGCGGTCGATCGCGTTGATGAGCCCGATCGTGCCGACCTGGACGACGTCCTCCATTGGCTCATTGCGGCTGCGGAAGCGGGCGGCTGCGTACCGCACCAGCGGCAGATTCGCCTCGATCAGTGCCCCGCGGACCCGGGAGTGTTCCACGGTGCCCGGTTCGAGTCCCTTGAGCTCGCCGAAGAGCACCTGGGTCAGCGCCCGGGTGTCCGCGCCCCTGCTCTGGGGCTTCCCAGCAGTGGCCGGGGGGTCGTCGGGCCGCTCGTTCTGGGGTAGCACCTGAGGCGCAGTACTGGCCGGCACGGTCACGCCACCCCTTTGCGGTCAACTACGGTCAACTCATCCGTCAAAAGCGGTCATAGCATCACAAAACATGTCCACTGTATGCAAGCACCCGATAACGCCGTGTTGACGGTAAGTTGGAATTTAAACCTCAAAAAACCCCTCGCCAGAGAGGCGAGGGGCCTGGGAAGCGGGGGGCTCAGAACTCGTAGTCGGCGATCGCCCACGTGGCGAACTCGCGCCACTGTCCGGCGGCCGCCTGATGGGCCGGGTGCTCGAGGTACCGGCTCAGCGCATCGCGGTCGGCGACTGCCGAGTTGAGCGCGAAGTCATAGGCGACCGGCCGGTCGGTGATGTTCCAGCCGCACTCCCAGAACTGCAGTTCGGGGACCACGCCATCCAGCTCCTGGAAGGCCTTCACACCGGCGAGAACACGCGGCTCGTCGCGCTCGACGCCCTCATTGAGCTTGAAGAGGACCAGATGGCGGATCAAGGGGCACTCCTAGTTGACGAGCTGGGTCATGAACTCTCCGACGCCTTGCGCGGCGCTAGAGATGCCCTCGAATCCTATCTGGACCAGGTCGGCGGCCTTGGCCGGGGAGGTGATGATCGTGTACAGCACGAAGACGACGACAATGTAGAGAGCTATCTTCTTCGTTTGCACCATCAGCCCCTGCCTCCCCTGCGACCCCTGCGGCCTCTGCAGCCCCCTGGTCGTGCGTCGCGTGAGTCTAACGGGCCAGGAACCGGCCCTCACTGCGGGGCTGCACGCGTCAAAGACGAAGGGACCCGGGTGCGATGCACCGGGTCCCTTCGACAAGAGCGGTAGCGGAGGGATTTGAACCCTCGGTGACTTGCGCCACACTCGCTTTCGAGGCGAGCTCCTTCGGCCGCTCGGACACGCTACCGGGAGAGAGCTTAGCCCAAGGTGGGCCGTGCTCTGAAATCCGTATCGGGTGCCCGTCGGTCAGCGCTCGCGGAAGAAGTCCGTCAGTTGCTTCGCGCACTCCTGCTCCAGCACGCCGGGGATCACCTCGGGCCGGTGGTTCAGCCGGCGGTCCCGTATGACGTCCCAGAGTGAGCCGGCCGCGCCCGCCTTCTCGTCACGTGCGCCGTAGACCACCCGGTCCACCCGGGACTGCACGATCGCGCCCGCGCACATCGTGCACGGCTCCAGCGTCACGACGAGCGTGCAGCCGCTCAGCCGCCAGTCGCCGAGCACGGCCGCTGCCCTCTGGATCGCCAGCACCTCGGCGTGCGCCGTCGGATCGCCGGTCGCTTCGCGTTCGTTGTGCCCGGCGGCGAGCAGCGTGCCGTCCCTGGCCAGCACGACGGCGCCGACCGGCACATCGCCGGACAGCTCCGCGCGCTCCGCCTCCGCCAGGGCGAGACGCATCGGCGCCTCCCAGGGATGGCTTACTGGATCGCCTATGGGAGGGGATGGGGGAGCCGGGGTCACTAGCGGACGGTCTCCAGCACCTCGGCCGCGCCCAGCGCGTCCGCGATCTCCGCCAAAGCGTCCGTGTCCAGTGCCAGCAGCTCCTTCTCCGACAGCCCCAGGTCCGTGAGGACGAAGCGGTCGCCGACCGGTCCCGCGGGCACCAGCTCGCCGGCCGGGGCGGACTCGCCCTCCTCGTCGTCCTCGTCCGGCTCTCCGTCCTCCGTGCCGTCGAGGTCCAACGTGTCGAGATCGTCGGCGGGGTCGTCATCGTCCCCGCCGAGCAGTTCATTGGTGAGGATTTCCCCGTACGAGGAACGTGCGGCCGCGGCCGCGTCCGAGACGAAGATACGAGGATCCTCCTCGCCCTCGACCCGGACGATCCCGAACCAGGCGTCCTCCTGCTCGATGTATACGAGCACCGTGTCCTCGTCCACCGAGGCCTCGCGGGCCAGGTCGGTCAGATCCGACAGGGTCTCCACATCGTCGAGCTCTGTGTCGCTCGCTTCCCACCCGTCTTGAGTGCGCGCGAGCAGTGCGGCGAAGTACACCGTGACTCTCCCACTGATCAGAGGTGTGACGACCGGCGGCGCAAATGCTCTGTGCCCCGCCCACTCGGAATCGTGGCAGAAACCAAGCCGATGCGAGAGGTCTTCCGTCGTTGCGTCGGCCATCAGTTCTCACCAGGACCGGTTACCAGCGGAAGGTCCGCATGCGCATCTGCTGGCGCATCCGGGCCGCTCGGGCCCGCCGTGGCTGGACGCGGTCGCGCAGTGCCTTGGCCTCGCCCAGCTCGCGGAGGAACTGGGCGCGTCGCCGCCTGCGCTCGGCATCGCTCTCGGTTTCTATGTCGTACTGCTCGGGATCGGGCTCGGGCTCCGGCATCGGCCACACACCACCCCACGGCTGGTCCGTACTCCCCCTCGGCCCTGCGGCCTGGGGGTACCCCACCACCTTCCCTCCGGAACCTTCCTTGATGCGAGCCCGGGCTACTGTGGGCGCCATGCGGATCCATGTCGTCGACCACCCGCTGGTGGCGCACAAACTCACCACGCTGCGCGACAAGCGCACCGACTCCCCGACCTTCCGGCGGCTCGCCGACGAGCTGGTCACCCTGCTCGCGTACGAGGCCACCAGGGACGTGCGCACCGAGCAGGTGGACATCGAGACCCCGGTCACCGGGACGACTGGCGTGAAGCTCTCGCACCCGCGCCCGCTGGTCGTGCCGATCCTGCGGGCCGGCCTGGGCATGCTCGACGGCATGGTGCGGCTGCTGCCGACCGCCGAGGTGGGCTTCCTCGGGATGATCCGCAACGAGGAGACGCTCGAGGCGTCGACGTACGCGACCCGGATGCCGGAGGACCTCTCGGGCCGCCAGGTGTACGTCCTGGACCCGATGCTTGCCACCGGCGGCACGCTCGTCGCGGCGATCCGGGAGCTGATCAAGCGCGGCGCGGACGATGTGACCGCGGTCGTGCTGCTGGCGGCTCCGGAGGGCGTCGAGGTCATGGAGCGCGAGCTGTCGGGCGCGCCGGTCACGGTCGTCACCGCCTCGGTCGACGAGCGGCTCAACGAGCACGGCTACATCGTGCCGGGGCTCGGCGACGCGGGCGACCGGATGTACGGCACGGCGGACTAGCCGGTTCAGCATTTCCTGGAGGGCGCGGGGTTGGCCAACGTGGCCAGGGCCGCATCCGCGTCCTTCTTCGGGTCCAGGGTCTTGAAGGCCGTGCCGAGGATCAGGTCGACGTCATCGGTCGTGCGGGCGTCGAACTTGGTCGTGGCGCCCTTCAGCTGGGTGCCGAGCAACGAGAAGGGGCCGTTGGTGGCCGCAGGCGCGCCCAGCAGTATCCCGGTGCCGGGGATCTTCTTGTCGTACTCCGCCGGGGCATTGCCCACGTTGCCGATGGCGAAGCCGCGCTTCTTCAGCTCGTCGGCGGCCGCCTTGGCGAGGCCGGCGCGGGGGGTCGCGTTGTAGACGTTCACCGTGATCTGGCCCGGCTTGAGCGTCACGGGCGGCACGGGCGCGGCGGACGGCTTCGGTGAGGGCTTGCAGTCCGTCTTGCGGACGGCCGCGGACGTGGTCTTGCCGTCGCCGACGAAGACGTCGATGAGCTGCAGCGTTCCCCACCCGGCCAGGCCGAGGGCGACCACCACGGCAACGGCTGCCACAACGAACCTGCCGCGGTTGCGCGGGCGTCGCATTCGCGGGTACCTGTCGCCCGTGATGCGGTACTTTCCGCCCATGCCGGGGGGAGTGAGCATGCTCATGGGCGCAGCGTAGTGCGGCCTGGTGCCGATGCCTACTAAACGATCAACCGATTGCGTCCGTACGGTTCCGAAAAGGCCCGAAAGGGTCAGTCGGCGACTGCGGCCGCTACGGCTCAGCCCAGCTCGAGAACGCGGGCGTGCAGCACCTGGCGCTGCTGCAGCGCGGCGCGTACGGCGCGGTGCAGGCCGTCCTCGAGATAGAGGTCGCCCTGCCACTTCACGACATGGGCGAAGAGGTCGCCGTAGAACGTGGAGTCTTCGGCGAGCAGCGTTTCGAGGTCGAGCTGACCCTTGGTGGTCACGAGCTGATCGAGGCGGACCGGGCGCGGCGCGACATCCGCCCACTGTCGGGTGCTTTCCCGGCCGTGGTCGGGATACGGCCGCCCGTTACCGATGCGCTTGAAGATCACACGGAAAGCCTACCGGGCAAGCGGCTCTCGGCGCAGCCACGCGACGCCGGCGCAATGCTGATCAAAATGCCGCAAACCCGGGACAGAGGGTTGTTATGAGCGCCACCGAACAGCCGCCGACGCGCCGGAAAAAAGGATGCGCGCGCCGGCGGCCCGGCCAGGCGGGACGGGTGCGCCCGCGCTGAACGTGTCCCCCCTACACCCGCAGGGGTAGGGGGAGTGTCCTCACGATTTTCAGCCCCTCGGGTCTCCCCCGGACGAGGTCCGGGGGAGATTGAGATGCGGGGTCCGGGCGGAGCCCCGGTTACTCGGTCACTTCGTGGTCGTGGCCGTCGTGCAGGCCGCCGCCGCTGCCCGCGTCTCCGTCCGTCGGGACCGAGACCACCGGCTTGCGCAGCGAGCTCAGGTCGTGGGCGTACGTACCCACGGCATTGGCGATGACGCCGATGTTGGCGGCGAACGCCTTCATGTCGATGTTGCTGATCGTGTCGCACTTGGCGTGGTAGCAGGAGTCGTACGCGACGCCGGCGGTGCCGCCGAACTTCTCGGCCTGCTTGGCCGTCTTGATGCCCTCCGCGCCCGTGAACGTGCCGCCGGACGGGATGCCGACCTCGATGAACGGGCCGTAGTCGGAGCGGCCCGTGAAGTCCGTGCCCTCGTGCGGCTTGCCCTGCTTGTCGAGGAACTCATTGATGTCGCGCTCGAGTTGGGCCGAGCCGACCGGGCCGGGACCCGCCCCCACGCCGTCCGAGTCGTCGCCGTCGTAGACGAAGAGCCCGTAGTTCGGCGAGGCGATCATGTCGAAGTTCAGGTAGAGCTTGATCTCCTGCTTGCCCAGGGCGCTCAGCTGCGCGACGTACGCCTCCGAGCCGAGCAGGCCGTTCTCCTCCGCCGACCACCAGGCGAAGCGGACCTTGTTGGCAGGCTTCGACTTGGACTTGGCGAGTTCCTGGGCGACTTCGAGGAGTCCGGCCGAGCCGGAGCCGTTGTCGTTGATGCCGGGGCCCGCGGTCACCGAGTCCAGGTGCGAGCCGAGCATCACGGTATTGGCCGCGTTGCCGCCGCGGGTCTCAGCGATGACGTTGTTGGTGACGCGCTTCTGCTGAAGCTGGCGGATCTCGAAGGTGATGTTCACCGGGCCCGTGGCAAGGTCGGCGGCGAGCTTCTCGCCCTCCGCCTTGGTGATTCCGCCGGTCGGGATCTTGCCGGTGGCCGGGTCGCCGAGGGTGCCGGAGAGTGCGCCGTCGGCGTTGTTGTAGATGATCGCGCCGGCCGCGCCCGCGCCTGCCGCGGCTGCCTGCTTCTCACCGAAGGTGCAGCCGCCGCGCATGATCAGCGCGACCTTGCCGGTGAAGGTCCCCGACGCGTAGTCGGCGGGCTCGCAGCCGGTCGTCGCGTCCACGGGCACCGCGGCCAGATCGGCCTTGATGCCGCCCACCGGCGTGGACTTGGTGTACGTCATCGCCTTGATCTCGATGTCGAGCGGCGCGGGCGTGAGCACCGAGAGCTTCTCGGCCTGTGTCTCGGTGTAGATGAAGTCGAACTGTTGGTACGAGACGTCGTAGCCGTACTTCCTCAGCTGCTGGTAGACGTACGCGGCGGAGGCGTCGTGCCCGAGCGTGCCGGCGGCCCGGTGGCCGTCCGTCGTGTCGGCTATCTGCTGGTACTTCTCAAGGTGCTTGTAGGCGTCCGTGGCGGACGACTTGGCGACCAGCTTCCCGGCCAGCTTCGACGCGTCCTTCGACGCCTGCTCGCCAGGGCTGTGGCGGTGCGCGGCGGAGGGGGAGGCGGATGCCAGCAGGAGCGGGGTCGCGAGTGCGGCGGCGGCCATGGTGGCCACGGCTCTGCGATGGGTTGCCTTCACAGAGATCCTTCCCGGTGTGTACAGGTTGAGGGGAAGTTAGCGATCTCTGCGGGTTCTGTGAACAGATGTGCCTCAACTCATGGCGCATTTCATCGCATTGACACCAGGACGTGATCCATCCACTTCAACACGCCGAGCGGGCACAGCGGGAAATCAGGAATCTCCGGCCGCTTTTGCGGCGCGCTTCTTCTCCTGCTTGTACGCGCGCACCTTGGCCAGCGACTCGGGCCCGGTGATGTCGGCGACCGAGCGGTAGGAGCCCTCCTCGCCGTACTCCCCGGCCGCCTCGCGCCAGCCCTTGGGCCGCACCCCGAACTGCTTGCCCAGCAGCGCCAGGAAGATCTTCGCCTTCTGCTCGCCGAAGCCGGGCAGTGCCTTCAGCCGCGCCAGCAGCTCCTCCCCGGTCTCAACATCGCGCCAGATGGCGGTCACGTCGCCGTCGTAATTGTCGACCAGGTACTGGCACAGCTGCTGCACCCGCTTGGCCATGTTTCCCGGATAGCGGTGGACGGCGGGCTTCTGCTTCAGCAGTTCGGCGAAGGCGTCGGGGTCGTACGCGGCGATCTGGGCAGCGTCGAGATCGTCGGTGCCCATGCGCTGCGCGATGGTGTACGGGCCGGAGAACGCCCACTCCATGGGGACCTGCTGGTCGAGCAGCATGCCGACGAGGGCGGCGAGCGGACTTCGGCTGAGCAGTTCGTCGGCCTCGGGCTGCTGGGCGAGATGAATACTGGGGCTCATGTCCCGATGATCGCCCCGCTGTGGGCGGGCCGCCAGCGCTGCCCGCGCGGGTTCCCGGCCGGGGCACAGTTCTTCCTCGCAGCGCCGTGGGGTTCGCCTTGCTTACATACCCCCTTGCGGTATGGATGCATGAGGCTTCACGGCTGTCCGTGCCCCCGGCTCTGGTGGGCTTCGTGCTCCTGGTGCCCGGCTGACGGTCGTCTCGTACGCGGTGGGACGTGCCGTCGGTCCGGTGGCGCCTGGGGTGCGGGCGGTGGCGGTGGTGTGCGGGCGGGGACCTGAACGCACGCCTCAGACGGCCGGGTCGCGCGGGCCGCCGTGCCAGGAGTTCCACAGCGCGGCATAGGCTCCGCCGTCGGCCACCAGCTCGTCGTGGGTGCCGAGTTCGGCGAGTCGGCCCTCCGCCAGCACGGCCACGCGGTCGGCGTCATGGGCGGTGTGCAGGCGGTGCGCGATGGCGATGACCGTGCGGCCCTGGAGGACGGCGGCCAGGGCCCGTTCCGTATGGCGTGCGGTCGTCGCGTCGAGGAGGGCGGTGGCCTCGTCGAGTATCAGCGTGTGCGGATCGGCCAGGACGACGCGGGCCAGGGCGAGTTGCTGGGCCTGAGCCCCGTCGAGGCGGTGGCCGCCCGCGCCCAGTTCGGTGTCCAGGCCGTCCGGGAGTTCGGCCACCCACTCGGCGCCGACGGCGGCGAGCGCCGCGGACAGTTCGGTACGGGTGGCCGATGGGGCCGCGATCAGCAGGTTGTCCCGGACCGTGCCGAGGAAGACATGGTGTTCCTGGGTGACCAGGACGACCTGGCGGCGCAGCTGCTCGGGGTCGAGCGCGGCCAGCGGTACCCCACCGACCGTCACCGTGCCCGAGCGGGGGGCGTCGATGCCGGCGAGCAGCCTGCCCAGTGTCGACTTGCCCGCGCCGGACGGGCCGACGACCGCGAGGCGCTCGCCGGGGCGGACGGTGAGATCGACGCCGTGGAGTACGTCCCGCCCTCCGTCGTAGGCGTACCGCGCGCCGGCCACCTCGATCCGGTCGTCGGCGGGAGTGGCGGAGGCCGTCGGCTGTCCCGCCGGGGCCCGGCCAAGACCCTCGACCCTGGCGAACGCGGCGATGCTGCTTTGCAGTTGATCGACCCAGAAAAGGACGGCGTCCAGCGGCTCGGACAACTGCCGCAGATACAGCGCGGATGCGACGACCGCGCCGAGTGTGATCGTCCCGTGGGCGTGCAGCGCGCCGCCGAGAAGCAGGACGCCGACGACCGGCAGGACGTACGAGACCTCCATGGCGGGGAAGAGCACACTGCGCAGGAACAGCGTCCTCGTCCGGGTTCGCCGGCACTCCTCGACCGCGTCCCGGCAGGCCGCGATACGCCGTTCCTGCAGGCCGAGGGCCTCGACGGTGCGGGCTCCGGAGGCGGTGGCTGCGAGCACCTCGGCGAGCGCGGAGTTGGCGGCGCCCTCGGCGAGATAGTCGGTGTGTGCCCGGCGCAGATACCAGCGGGTGGCGAACCAGATGCCGGTCAGGCCGAGCAGACCGCAGCCGCCGAGCAGCGGATCGAGGGCGAAGACCGCGCCGATGATGAACAGGGCCTGGGTCACCGCGATGAAGATCTCGGGCCCGGCGTCGCGCAGGGTGGTGCCCACGGTCGCGACATCGGCAGTGCCGCGTGCGGTGAGGTCGCCGGCTCCGGCCCTTTCCACAACGGATGGGGGCAGGGCGAGCGCCCGCTCTACGAACTGCTCACGGATCCGGGCGGACGTCCGCTCGCCGAAGCGGTGTCCCACGTACCGTGCGAAGCGCGCGAGCAGCAACTGGGCGAGGGCGAAGCAGAGGATGGCGACGGCCCACCGGTCCACGGTGGCGACACAGGGCGGCACGACGCACCTGATGGGGCTCGGCGACGGGTAGCTGTCCATTCACGTGTCCCCCTTTCACGCGTCCTCCTTTCACGCGTCCTCCTCGCCCGCGCCGCGGGAGACCAGCGCTCGGTAGCCGGGCTCGGCCGCGAGCAGTTTCCGGTGGCTGCCCGTCGCAGCAGTCGCGCCGTCGACCAGGTAGTACACCGTGTCGGCCTGTTCCAGCAGGAGCGGCGACGTGCTGGTGACCACCGTCGTGCGCCCGGCCCGGGCGGCACGCAGCCGGGACGCCAGCGCAGACTCCGTGTGGGCGTCGACGGCCGACGTGGGTTCGACCGCCATCAGCACCTCGGGTTCGGCGAGCAGCGCCCGTACGAGCCGGATCCGCTGGCGCTGACCGCCGGAGAGATTGCGGCCCTTGCGCGTCGACCGCCGAATCGAGCCCGTCCGGCAGCCCGTCGACGATGTCCTGCGCAACGGCCGCGTACACCGCCGCCGCGACGGCGTCCTCGTCCCGCTCCGCGCGCCCCGAGACGACCTCCCGCAGCGTGCCGGAGAACAGATCCGCCTCGTTGTCCGCGACCAGGATCCGCTCCCGTATGCGCGCCGACGCCACCTCGTCGAGCATTATCCCGCCCCAAGTCGCCGCCGACGTGGTGAACCTGCCGAGCCGGTCCACCACCGCCGCGCACTCCGCGGGCCGCGAGCTGACCAGCGCGGTCAGCCGCCCGGGCGCTACCTCCACGCCGGACTCGGGGTCGTGCAGTACGGCGGTTGCCGCGGGCCCGTCCACAATCTCCGCGGCGTCCGCGCCCGCCGGTTCCAGATTCAGGAAGCGCACCACCTGGCGTGCGGCGACCAGTCCGCGCCCGAGGTCGTAGCCGCCCTCGATGAAGAACGCCACCGGCACGACGAGGACGGCGACATATCCGTACACCGCCACCAACTCGCCGACGGTGATCGTCCCTTGAGCTGCCATACGGGCCGCCAGCCAAGTCACGGCGGCGAGGAACACCGCGGGCAGCCCCACCCCGAGAGCCTGGATCCAGCTGGTCACGACGCCGACGCGGTAGCCCTCCGCCCGCAGCGTCTGCGATCCGCGCCGGTAGTGGTCGGCGTACAGCCCTTTGCCGCCGAGCCCGTTGAGTACGCGCAGCCCACCCACGAGGTCCCCGATCCGCCCCGCCAGCTCGCCCTGCCGCTCGCGGTAGCGGATAGCTATCCGATTAACTCGAGCCCGGGGCAACCCGGATACCAATCCGGTTCCCCGGCCGCCGCGGCCAGGGTGCGGGCCCGTTCCACGCGCCAGGCCCAGTGATTGCTCGCGCCGAGCTCGCCGACGGTGCCCTCGGCGACGAGTCCGGCGAGGGCCCCGACGGTCTCCTGCAACGGCACCGCGTCGTCCTGGACGTGCGCGTACAGCAGGTCCAGTTTCGCCGTGTCGAGGCGTTCCCGGCTGCGCTCCGCGGAATGTCGGATCACCTTGGCCGACAGGCCCTCGATGTTCTTGCTGAAGCCGGTGGACGGGGCGGGCGGGCGGCCGCCGAGCTTGGTGGCGACGGTGATCTCGTCGCCGATGCCGCGGCTGCGGCGCCAGCGGCCCAGCAGCGCCTCGCTCTCCCCGTGCCGCCCACCCAGAACGCGTAGTTGTTGGACGTGTCGATGAAGGTCCCGCCGACCTCGACGTACCGGTCGAGGATCGCGTAGGACGTCTGCTCGTCGGTGGCCGTGCCGAAGAGCATCGCGCCGAGACTCAGCGCGCTCACCTTGCGGCGGGTGCTCGGGTTCTGGCCGATCGCCCCACGACGACGAAGGCCGGCGCTTCCGCTACGGGCAATGACTGCGCTCTGCACCCGCACAGTCACGTAAGCATCGGTAATTCACCCGAATGGACGCGTCCACGTGGTCGTCCGGGAGGCTCCCTCTCAGGCTCGGAGTCATCCCGACCAAGGAGCTCTCATGGCACAGCAGGCATCGACCTCGTCCGGCACCACCCCGTCCCCCGGGCGCGCTCCCGGCGCCGGCCACACGCGGGCGGCCGGCGGCACCATGTTCGCCGGAGTTCTGCTCCTCGTGGACGGCATCCTCGGCATCCTCAACGGCATCGCGGGCATAGCCGCGGACGACGTCTACACGCGCATCGGCAGCTACGTCTTCGAGTGGGACCTGACCGCCTGGGGCTGGATCCACCTGATCATCGGCGCGATCGCGGCCGTCACCGGCTGGGGCATCCTCATGAACGCGGGCTGGGCCCGCGCAGTGGGTGTGGCGCTGGCCGGCCTCATCATCATCGTCAACTTCATCTGGCTGCCGTACCTGCCGCTCTGGGGGCTCATCGGCATCGCGATCGGCATCTTCGTGATCTGGGCGCTGTGCACGGACTGGTCCCCGCGTTCCGATCGCACGGTGTAGGCCCCGGACCTCGGCCGGCGGCCCGTGGCAGGACGACGGGGTGTCATGTGGCCCTTCCTCTATGAGCGTCAGGTATGAGCGTCAGGCGGGCCGGCAGGCCGTCCCAGGCCCCCGAGTAGCGGCGTCCTGCTGCTACTCGGGGGTGATGCCGGTGTCGGTGAGTATCTGTTCCGCAGACGTGCTGTTGTCGTCCTGGACGGCCATGGTCATCGCGGCACGGGCGGCGGAGGCGTCGGCCTGTGGCGGGATCACCAGGAAGGAGAAGTGATCCTGAGGCCCGCGCGTGATGATCATCGTGTGGTCGTCGACGGCTGACCAGTCGATACGTACCGTGCGGTCGTCGATGACCAGGTGGCCGGGAGCGTGGTCCCAGGCGCTTGCGTCCAGGCCGACGCGTGCGATGGGCCCCAGTCGGGTGGTCAGGGCGGTGATCAGGCCGGGCAGTTGGGCTTCGATGTCACGGGAGCGTGGCCACCATGCGCCGTCGAACAGCCCCACCCGGCTGGAGGTTGTCTCCATTCTCAGCACGGCCGCGCCGGGAGCTATCGGCTGATTCCTTGTGTCGGCGAGGAGCAGGGGAGGCGTCGGGGCGCTGGAATCGGCAGTCATGGGTTGCTGCGACGTCGTGGCCACAGCCGCCCGAAGCCGCCGACGCGATCGGAGATGCGCTCATCGTGCTGGGCGTTGAGCATGTGGATCGCGAGCGCGCCCAGAGCGATCATCGCCATGATCACGAGAAGGGTGACGAAGGTGCCCATGATCCTCACATGCCTTCCGTCGGATCCGGTCTCTGTGCATTGACTGCTCGGGCAGGTGATCGTGCGATCCGGCTGCCTGCTCCATGGCCGCCTTCGGAGTCCCAGACCCGCTCCCGGGTCGAGTCCCACTCGGCCTCGGCCGCGATCCGGAAGAACTCTGCCTCCTGGATCAGGCCGCTCGCGGTGAGGACGCGCAACGGATCAGCGGCGGCGGTCATGAGGCGGGCGGCCGTGTCGGGGCTGGTCTCGGGCGGGATCACGAGCAGGTCCCAGCGGCCGGCGGTATAGGAGAGCAGCAGCAGTTTGTGGGGGTCTTGCTCGGCCTTGAACCAGCCCACGTGCACCAGATGCCCGGCGACGGGCACCTTGCGCGGGATGACCGGCCAGAACGTGGGGTTCACCGTGACGCGGGTGATCCGACCCCACAGCGGGTCCAGTACGGCTGTGAGCGAGGGGAGTTCCGCGGTCAGGTCGCGGGAGCG
The DNA here is from genome assembly GCF_053599675.1 of Streptomyces sp. NPDC000880. Lineage (NCBI taxonomy): Bacteria > Bacillati > Actinomycetota > Actinomycetes > Kitasatosporales > Streptomycetaceae > Streptomyces > Streptomyces sp. NPDC000880. The sequence goes on from NZ_JBSFMS010000044.1 coordinate 33,210, forward strand.
GGGCCACCATGCACCGTCGATCAGAGTCGGAGCGGCGCCGGCCGGCGCCAGCGTGAGTCGCAGCGGCAACGAAGAAAAGGTCCGGTCTTCGACCGCCGACATATCGAGAATGGTCGCGGTCATGACGCGGACCCTGCTCCGGGCCGATCTGAATCGGCCCGGTGTTGTGAATCGCCGGGAACGACACGAACGTGAAGGCTCGTATGCGAAGTGTCCTCGGTAACACCAGGGTACTCCTGGCCGTTGCCCGCCGGACGGATGCCGGGCAACGGGTTGAAGGCACCGCGGGAGCCCCGTCAGCGGATGGGACGCCGGCCGGCACGCCGGGACCATCGCACAGCGGTGAAGGCCACATCGGCCACGAGGAGCGCGATGCCGATGACCAGCAGATAGCCCAGGCCCTCTGCTGCGACACCGATGATTCCAAGTACGACGGCCGCCAGGACGAGAAGCAGGAAGAGCACCATCACCCGAACACCTCCTCTGTGCTGAGCTGTACTGAGCACCGGCGGTCAGCGGCGCGCGAGTTGCCGTTCGCCGTTGGCGCCCTGCCGGTAGGGCATGCCGTAGTGCTGGAAGATCGATTCCTCCTGCTCGGCGGGCAGCACGTCGTCCGTGCCGATCGAAGGGGCCTTCCTCACCAGTCCCCTGGCGTAGGCGACTTTGATGTAGCCGGGCCCGAGGATTGCCTCGTCGAGGGGGACGAAGACCAGGCGCTGGCGGTTGAGCAGCCCGGTCCGGACGGTGGCCATGGCCGGTTCGTCGGTGGTGGTGTCCACGTAGATCGCTTCGAGCACGCCGATCTTGTGCCCCTTCGGGTCGACGACATCCTGGTTGCGCCACTCGCGGATGTCGGCTGCCTGGATCATGCACTCTCCTTCCTGGACGTGCACCGGTCGGATGTACCTCCGAGCTTGCCTCGAAGGCGAGTGGAAGGGGAGTAGAAGGGGACTGCGGCGTCTGCCGGGCGTCGGCGGCCGGACCAACGGCCCCGGCGTATACACGCCGGGGCCGCCCTTCCGGGCGGTTGCACGTGAGAGTGCACCAACCCAGAGTCAATCTTACTCCCTGAGTACGTCATTTCCGTATATGTCACTTTACGTGCAATGTGGCCATCGAAGGGCTCGGACGCGGCCCGGGCGTTGCCTCATCCGTGCGTCAGCGTGACCATGGCGGACGCCCGGGAGCCGAAGAAGCTGCCCTGTCGCAGCCGCTCAATCGAGGACGGCGAGATGATCGGCGTCGCCGCCGCGCCACTCGATGAGGAGCATGGTCGCGTCGTCGCTGGTGATGCCGCCTCGTTCCAGTTTCAGCGCGTGGGACAGCGCGCGCACCACCGCCCGCACCGGAGCGTGCTCGCGGAGGACGCGGTTGGTGAACTCGATGAGCTGTTCCTCACCGAACTGTTCCCCGCCGACCTGGTGCTCCTCGACCAGGCCGTCGGTGAAGCACAGCACCCGGTCCCCGAGTTCCAGCATCCGCTCGGTGACTTGCGGCTGCTCACCGCCGAAGCCGACCGGCAGCGTGGTCGGGCTGTCCAGCCGGTCCACCACGACGCGGTCGCGGATCAGCAATGGTGCCGGGTGGCCGGCGTTGACCCATTGCAGGTGGCCAGTGGCGATGTTCAGGCACATCATCTGCGCGGTGACGAAGTGGTCAGGCCCGAACTGCTCGTTGATGGCACTGTCCATGAACTCGTAGACCTGGGACAGATCGGTGTTGGCGCGTCGGGTGTGGCGATAGGCGCCGATGGCCACCGTCGCCATGGTCGCGGCGTCCAGACCGTGGCCCATCGCGTCGATCATTGCCACGTGCAGGATGTCCCCGTTGAGGGCGTAGTCGAAGCTGTCGCCGGCCACGTCGTAGGCGGGTTCCAGAATTCCGGCCAGCTCAACCTGCGGGAAGGTCATCGACAGCGGGGGCAGCAGCGACCACTGGATCTCGGCGGCCACGTTCATCGGGGCGCGGCGGCGGGCCAGGAAGAATTCGTCGGTGTAGGCGTCCTTGGTGACGATCATGTCGGCGACCAGACCGGCGAGTCTGCGCAGCAGCCGCCGGTCGTCGCCGTCGACGCTGTCCAGGGTCACGGCCATCACCCCGATCTGGTCACTGCCGTCCAGCAGCGGCAGATACATCCGCACAGTGCTGTCGTGTGGCACCTCTACGGTTGTGCGGTTCAGGAACGCCTTGCCGGAGGGGGAGTCCTCGATCGGTTCGGGGTCACCGACCAGCAGCCGCCGACCGGGCAGCGGCACCAGGAGCATCTGTTCGTAGTCCTGCAGGAGGATGGCGAGGTCCCGGCCACCGATCCTGGCCACCTCTTCGGCGACGAGCGGGGCAATCAGCTGTGGCGGCATCTCGTGAGCCCGGTCCAGCAGCACACCCAGCAACCGCTCGCCGAATCCCTCCGATCGGTCCACCTCGACCTTGCTCCGCTTTTGCTCACCCGCCATCGTCTCTGCCTGTATCCCTTCGTCCCGCTGGTCAGGGGACCTACTGGCGGCTGATGCGATCACGTACACGGGGCTCGTGACACGACCGTGATCAACCCGCACAGCCTGACACCGCCAACCGGCCCAACGCGCCCATTGCGCCAAAGGTGGCATGTCACACCGGTCAGACAGGCGGCTCTGGTCGTCGGCTCGCCGTTCCTGGACAAGGACGACCTTGCCCTCGGCGCAGACGCGGTAATTCTCGTACGTGCGTTTTTCCGCGTGACAGAGTCGTTTCCTCTGCGCTGTCCCCCAGGAGCGCGACGGAATGTGCCCCAGGGGGCCTCGCCGTCAAATGCCGTTTTCAGCTCACCTGTGCATTGATAAGCACAAGATGCAGACATCTCATGCCATCTCGCCGCACTGGGTATCCGTCGAACCGTAAATGCAGATATGCCTTGTCGGGGGCATGTTCAGGATTTTTCCGTGAGTGTTGACCAGTAGATTCCATGCGATGGGGTTTGTCACCAACTGCCGTTCAAGGCTGCACTTCAGGGCATGTTGTGGTGACGAAGTGTGCACCGGGAAAAGACCGGACAGTAAGTTTGCAGGGCGGTCCGTTGGCGTGATTGCATCGGTGAGTGCGGGAGTCGTAATTATTGGTGCCCGGTTTCGGGTGCCAGGCGACCGTTCAACCGGCCTTTGCTTTGCCGTAACCCGGCCGGCGCCACTTCAGTAACCCCCAGAGCATTGAAAGGAAGGGAAGTCATGCGTAACGACTTCACCCCTGCGGTCGAGACCGGCGAGATTTCCGACAGCGAGCTGGACAGCATCTCCGGTGGTATCGCCAGCGCCGGTGCCGATGTCGCCGGCCGCGGCGCCTCGGTGAGCGTCGGCGACGTCGTCGGGACCGTCCAGTCCCTCGCGCCCGCCCTGCCCGTTTCGGAGCTCTCCAGCCTCGTTACCGTGCAGACCGCCGGCATCTGATAGCGCCGTTTGCGACAAGGTGTTATGGGCCAGGAGTATTACTCGACCCACCGGTGCATCTGAATACCAGTAGGGTTTGGCCAGGACCCCGGAACCTCCAGTTCCGGGGTCCTGCATTTTCCGGAGGGCTTTTATGCGCGGATGCGGAAGAACGGCAGTGCTGCCGGGCAGCTCCCCACACGCACCGGACGATCCGCGTCGCCCTCCTTGGCAGGGTGGCGTCGTTCAGGGAGTGTGTCCGGGTTGATGCTGGTTCAGTTCCCGAACCGAGTGAAGCTGGCGGTCCGGAACGGAGGCAGGCTGTGACGTCCACCGATAGGTGGCCATGCGCTCCTCGCCGGTCATCCGACCTGCAAGTGTTGACGGAGCCGCGCGGGCTCGCGCATGCCGCCACGGTCATCAGCGTTCCGGACCGATGAGTTTCTGCGCGCCACGGCGTCCAAGGAGTGGGCGGTCGCGCCTCTCCCCGCCGAAGCGGCTGAATCGGCCATCGAGGTCGAAGAGAGAGTGGTGCGCGATGAAGCTGGTTGTGCAGGAGTTCCTGACGCTCGACGGTGTCTCCCAGGGGCCGGGGTCCCCGGACGAGGACACCAGCGACGGGTTCACGCGGGGTGGCTGGTTCGTGCCGCACCTGGACGAGGAGTTCGACCGGCTGGTCGGCACCTGGCTCGGCGAGGCGGACGCGTTCCTGTTCGGCCGCCGTACCTACCAGAACTTCGCGCGGGACTGGCCGAAGATGACCGACCATCCCTTCGCCGGCATCTTGAACGGCCTGCCGAAGTACGTGGCCTCCCACAGCCTGACCAAGGCCGAGTGGAACCCGACCACGGTCCTGTCCGGCGACATCCCCGCCCAGGTCGCCGAGCTGAAGCGGCAGCCCGGCAGGGAACTGCAGATCCACGGCAGCGCCCAGCTGGCCCAGTCCCTGCTGGCCGCCGGGCTGATCGACACATTGCGGCTCGTGATCGCCCCGGTCGTGGTGGGCCAGGGCCGACGCCTGTTCCCGGACGGCGGCGCACCGGCCGGCCTGCGGCTCGTCAGCCATCAGACGACACCGGGCGGCCTCTCGGTGCACATCTTCGAATCGACGGGGCTTCCGGAGTACGGGACCTACGGGGCCGACGCGTAGGCCCCTGGTGCCGGACCGGCACCGACGGAGGTGATCGCCGGTCGAACTCCCTCACCTCGACCGGCGATCACTGATGATCCCATGTACACGTTCCGCTGGAGTCGCGGATTCCACGGCCTACATGGCCAACTGCCGCTGAGCATCAGTGGCCAGGTGCGGTTGAGCACTGGCCCACGACCTGCGGTTCCGCGGCGAGGGCCGGCCACCTGTCGCTGAACGTCACACAGTACAGCCCCCGGTGATCACGAGGTGTCGAATCCCTGATCACCACAACGGAAGACCGTTCCTGCCTGCTCATCATCGCCTATCCCCACTGGCCTGGGCCAACTCGCCGATGCCCGACCTCCTGCGCCCGACGAGCACTCCGACCTGCTCGCCTGCCTGGCCGCGGTGCCCGATCCCCGCCGCGCCAAGGGCCGCCGCCATCCCCTGGCCTTCGTCCTGGCGCTCGCCGCATGCGCGGTGCTGGCCGGAGCGAAGTCGCTGAGAGCGATCGCGGAATGGGCCGCCGAGGCGCCGCCCGCCGTGCTCACCGCCCTTGGCGGCCCAAGCCTAGAACCCGCAGGCCCCACCGCCCCGGCCGATGCCACCACGAGAGAGGTGCGCGGTGCGCTGGATCACTGGCGCGCTGGTGGTCGCGCCGCCGTGGGCGCCGCTGGTCGCCCTTGCCTTCACCCGTGCACCGACGTTTCTGGGTCAGCCAGTCCCGCATTTCCTGGCCCCTCCCGCGGGGACAGGCATCTTCGAGGCAGGCGGCCTCCAAGTGTTCGGATCTGTCACGCCTGGGCGTGCGGACCTCGACGACCTGCCACAGGCCGAGGGCATGTGAATGCGCCGCATTGTGGCGGTGTATGTGACGTGAAATCGAACAAATTCACTCTTTCAGTTCCCCCTCGAACATATTTCTCATTGCGATTGAGGTTGGGGCTTTCTTTTTATCGGCGGCTTATTTGTCACGACCGCGGTGACGGTCCTGTGACAATCCACAGAAGGGGAAAAGGCCAGGTCATCGCCGCCTCGATGAGGGTGGTCGCCATCAGATGATTTCCACAGGTTTCATTGTGACGGATTCACAGGGTGCCCTGCCTACGGTTCCTTCGCCCCCGCAAGCGACGGGTTCGGAGAAGCCGATAATCGGACCGATCCCGCGCGTGCGAAGAATCCGTAGGCCAACATGTCAGGGATGAGTGAAATTGGCACCCAAGGTGACAGTAAGGAAATATGGAAATCTCGAGCGTGGTCGGAGTCTGCCTCTCCTTACCCCGGAGCAGGCGGTCTACCGGTCCTGCCCCCCGGCCGCGCCACGTACCCTGCTCGACGTCCTTGAGCGCTCCGTCACCGGAACGCCGGAGGCTCTCGCCCTGGACGACGGCACAGTCACACTGACCTACCGCCGGCTCGACGAAGAGGTCGGCCGCATCAGGCGCGTCCTGCGAGCTGCGGGCGTCGGAAAGGGCCACCGGGTCGGCGTCCGTATGACCTCCGGCAGCGCCCACCTGTACCTGGCGATCCTCGGTATCCTCGCCGCCGGCGCCGCGTACGTACCGGTCGACGCCGACGACCCGGACGAACGGGCCGAACTGGTCTGGAGCGAGTCGGGTGTCTGCGCCGTGATGAGCGACGGGTACGTGCTCGAGACCCGCCCTGGAATCGTCCCGCGCTGCCAGGGCGGCCGCCCGGGACCCGACGACGACGCCTGGATCATCTTCACCTCCGGCTCGACCGGCAAGCCGAAAGGCGTCGCGATCAGCAACCGCTCGGCGGCCGCCTTCGTGGACGCGGAGGCCCGGTTATTCCTGCGCCAGGCACCGATCGGCCCCGGCGACCGCGTACTGGCAGGCCTGTCCGTCGCGTTCGACGCCTCCTGCGAGGAGATGTGGCTGGCCTGGGGTCACGGCGCCTGCCTGGTGCCCGCATCCCGCGCCCTCGTACGGACCGGCGCGGACCTCGGCCCGTGGCTGCAGGAGCGCAGGATCAGCGTCGTCTCCACCGTCCCGACCCTGGCCGCGCTGTGGTCACGGGACATGCTCGCCGAGGTACGGCTGCTGATCGTCGGCGGTGAGGCGTGCCCGCCCGAGGTGGTCAGGCGCTTCGCCTGCCACGGCCGCGAGGTGTGGAACACCTACGGCCCCACCGAGGCGACGGTCGTCTCCTGCGCCACCCAGCTCCTCGACGGCGAACCCGTACGCATCGGCCTTCCGCTGGACGGCTGGGAACTCGCCGTCGTCGACCCCGGCGGCGACCCCGTCGTCTGGGGCGAGACCGGTGAACTGGTCATCGCAGGCGTCGGCCTCGGCCGCTACCTCGATCCCGTCAAGGACGCGGAGCGGTACACAGCTCTGCCGTCCCTGAACTGGGACCGCGCCTACCGTAGCGGCGACCTCGTCCGCGCGGACCCCTGGGGCCTGGAGTTCGTCGGCCGCGCCGACGACCAGGTCAAAATCGGTGGACGGCGCGTCGAACTCGGCGAGGTCGAGGCCGCGTTGCTCGACCTGCCCTCCGTCGCCGCAGCCGCGGCGATGGTCCGGCGCACGGCCGGCGGCCTCGACGTACTGGTCGGCTACCTCGTCCCGTCCGACGGCAACCCCGCCACGTTCGACCGGGCCGGCGCGACCCGGCGGCTGCGCGAACGGCTGCCCGCTCCCCTCGTACCCAGGCTCGCCGTCATGGCCGAGTTCCCTACGCGCGGTTCGGGCAAGGCCGACCGCAACGCACTGCCGTGGCCGCTGCCGGCGGAGCCCGCGCCGCATACGGCTGCGGCCAACGCGGCGGGCGGTTCACTTACGGGCGGCTCGGCAGCGGCCGTACCAGGCCCGGCGGCGGCCGCTTCCGCTGAGGCGGGTCCCGCCGGCGGTACGGACCTCGCCGACCCGGTGACCACGTGGATGCTCGGCGTCTGGAGCGACATGCTCGGCGCCGACGTGAAGACCGAGGACGACTTCTTCGACTTCGGCGGCACCAGTCTCGCCGCGGCACGGCTCGTGTCCGCACTGCGCGAACGCTTCCCCGAGGTCTCCGTCTCCGACCTCTACCGGAATCCCACTCCCGCCGCACTGCGCACCCGCATGGTGACCGTGGAGCCGGCCCCCGGCAAACCACCGCAGCACGAACCGGACAGGCGGGACACGCAGGACGAGAAGACCGCGCAGGGAACACCACGGTGGACCGGCTGGGTCCAGACCGCGCTGCAGCCGCTGCTGCTCGGCGTCGCCGGCCTGCGCTGGGTGTTGTCCCTCGGACTCACCGGCAGTGTGCTCGCCGCCGTCGGCTTTACCTCCTGGCTGCCGACCGTGTCCTGGTGGCTGCTCACCCCTGCCTGGCTGGTGATGTTCACCTGGCCCACCCGCGTCCTCCTGGCAGCGGGCGGCGCACGCCTGCTGCGCGGCCGGATCAGGCCGGGTGACTACCGGCGCGGCGGCGTGGCCCATCTGCGCCTGTGGACGGCGGAGCGCTGGGTGGCCGCCATCGGCCTCGCCGGAGTGCCCGGCACCCCGCTGGCAGCCTGGTACGCGCGGCTGCTGGGCTGCACTGTCGGCAAGGACGTCGACCTGCACACCCTGCCGCCGACCACCGGTCTCGCACACTTCGGCGACGGCGCATCCGTCGACCCGGAGGCGGACATCGTCGGATGGTGGATCGACGGCGACCAGCTCCGGGTCGGCACCGTGCGGATCGGAGCCGGAGCGAGCCTCGGCGGACGCGTCACCCTGCAGCCCGGCGCACAGATCGGCGACGGTGCGGAAGTCCTCACCGGCAGCACCGTGACCGAGGGCACGAAGATTCCGTCCGGCGAGTGCTGGGGCGGATCACCCGCGGAGCCGCAGGCCTCCGAGGCCGCCTGGCCCCGCCCGCGCGCGGCCCGCTCCCGTGCCTGGGCGCTCGCGTACACCCTGACGCCCGCCGTGCGCGGCCTGTTGATGGCTGTCGTCACGGCCCCCTCGCTGCTGATGCTCGTCGCGGTGTCCGGCGAGGAGGGCATGTCCTGGTCCGCCCGGCTGCTGTGGCTGCTGCCGCTGGTGCTCCTCGGAACGTTCTGCCGGGCCCTGTTCATCCTCGCCGGAGTCCGGTTCGCCGGCCGCGGTCTGAAGCCCGGCATGTACCCCATGCACAGCAGGGCCGGCTGGCCGCGTGGCTGACCCACGACCTGATGGCCATGGCCCGCACCACCCTCTTCCCCTTCTACGCCGGCCTGTTCACTGCGGTCTGGCTGCGCCTGCTCGGTGCCCGCGTCGGCAAGAACGTCGAGGCGTCGACGGTCGTGGCCCTGCCACGCCTCCTGCACGTCGACGACCGCGCGTTCCTCGCGGACGACGTGCTGGCCGCGCCGTACGAGCTGCGCGGAGGCTGGGTGCGGCTGGGGCACTCGCGGATCGGTGACAGCGCCTTCGTCGGCAACTCCGGTGTCGTCGGCCCCGACCGCTCCGTCGCGGACGGCGCGCTGATCGGCGTCCTGTCCGACACGCCCGCCGTGGTCCCGGACGGCTCGTCCTGGCTGGGACGCCCGCCCATGCGGCTGCGCCGAGTGGCGGAACAGCACGACCCGGCCCGCACGTTCGCCCCGCCGCGCTCCTTGCGGACCGCCCGCACCGCGGTCGAACTGTGCCGCGTGGTACCCCTGATGCTCAGCTCGCTCCTCCAACTCACCCTGACCTACGCGCTGCTGTACCTGTGGGGCACCGTCGGCGTCTGGTACGCGGTTGCTGCTGCCGGCCTGCTGATGTGCGCCGTCGGAGTGGTCGCCGGGCTGGTCACCACGGCTGTGAAGTGGACGCTGATGGGGCGCTTCACCGCTGAACGGCACCCGCTGTGGAGCGCGTTCGTGTGGCGCAACGAACTGTGGGACGTCTTCGTGGAGATGCTGGCGGTTCCGTGGCTGGTCAACCCCGCGATCGGCACCCCGGTGCTGAACTGGTGGCTGCGCAGCATGGGCGCGAAGATCGGCCGGGGCGTGTGGTGCGAGACGCACTGGTTCCCGGAGCCGGACCTGATCCGCGTCGGTGACGGCGCGGTCGTGAACCGCGGATGCGTCCTGCAGACGCACCTGTTCCACGACCGGGTCATGCGGCTGGAACCGGTCGACCTGGAGCGCCGGTCGGTGCTCGGCCCGCGCAGCATCGTCCTCCCGGGCAGCTCACTGGGCGAGGCGGCACGGGTCGAAGCGGGCTCGCTGGTCATGGCGGCGGAGCGGGTTCCCGCGGCCGGCCACTGGCAGGGCAGCCCGATCACCCGAGCCGACTGAACCCACCCGGCATTACCCCCCACGGCGTCGGCCGCGGGACGGTCCGCCCGCCGGACACCGCGTGGGCCGGCACTGAGCCCGAGGCGGAATCCTGTGCCGTCGATAGACCCCCGCCCTGGTCACCGGATCGCAACGCCGTTCCCCCGCGGCACGGCTCCGGGACCAGGGCAGGCTCCATTCCGGCGTAGGTTGGGAGAGACATCCCCGGCCCTCGCGGGCTTGGTACGGCCGTGCGCAGGCTCGACTCCCACCTCGGTGTGTGCGGTGACGGCAAGTAGGACCAGGGCACGTCGAAGGGCCCCACCGCGACCGGTGGGACACGGAACGACGAAGGTCCCGACCGCTCAGCGGTCAGGACCTTCGTTTCGGCTGGTCAGCCGTGGAGTCAGACGTGGTCCGTGGACGCGAACACAGGACTGGCGACCTGCGTCTTCGTCATGAGCGTGACCAGGTCGAACACCACGGTTGCGGCGGCAACGCAGGTGATTTCGGCGTGATCGTATGCCGGAGCGACCTCGACCACGTCACCGCCGATGATGTTGAGCCCGTCGAGGCTGCGGAGCAGACGCAACAACTCGCGGCTGCTGAACCCGCCCATCTCCGGCGTGCCCGTACCGGGCGCGAACGCCGGGTCGAGGACGTCGATGTCGATCGAGATGTACACAGGTGCGTCGCCCACGCGTTGCCGTACGGCGGCCACCGCCCCCTCGATCCCGATCAGGTCGAGGTCTCCGGCGCGGATCGCCCGAAAACCGAACGCCTTGTCGTGCACGAGGTCCATCTGGTCGTAGATCGGTCCGCGGATGCCCAGGTGTATGGACTTGTCCTGGGCGAGCAGGCCCTCTTCGAAGGCCCGGCGAAACACCGTGCCGTGCGTGATCGGAGCGTTGAAGTAGGTGTCCCATGTGTCGAGGTGCGCGTCGAAGTGGACCAGCGCGACTGGGCCGTACTTGTCCTTGGCCGCGCGCAGCATGGGTAGCGCGATGGTGTGGTCACCACCGATGCTCACGATGCGCCGGTCGGACTGTCCCACCACGTCGCGGGCGTAGCCCTCGATCTGGGCGACCGCTTCGTCGATGCTGAACGGCGTGCAGGGAACGTCACCGGCGTCGACAACCTGGACCGCTTCGAGCGGTGCGGTGCCGAGTTCGACGTGGAACCTCGGGCGCAGGTGACGCGAGGCCTGACGGACCCCCATCGGTCCGAAGCGAGCGCCCGGCCGGTACGACGTCCCCCCGTCGAACGGCACGCCCAGGATCGCGATGTCGTAGTCGCTGACCGAGCCGATGTCGGGGATCCGGGCGAAGGTACCGAGGCCGGCGAAGCGCGGGACCTTCGTGGCGTCCAGGGCGCCGATCGGCGCGGGTCGGTCGTCGTGGTTCATCACGGTCTCCCGTCAGTTCGAAACGATGGCGGTGGCGGACGGGCCGGCATGCTCGGCCGGGCTGTCGGTGCACGCAGCGGTGTCGCTGAGAGCGCGGCCTCGGGTCTCGGTTGCCCAGGCCAGCGTGACCAGGAGCCCGACGACCGACACGACGGCGCCGACGAGGAGCGGCAGGCTCTGGCTCTCGTCCAGCGCGAACGGCATCAGGTAGGTGCCCGCGGCCGCCCCGATGCGGGACATCGCAGTCCCCACCCCGACCGCGGTGGCGCGGACCTCGGTCGGGAACAGCTCGTTCGGGTAGACCACCTCGAGGAAGCTGGAGCCGCCCGAGGCGAGCGCGAAGACACAGACCGAGACGAAGAAGACCCAGGTCGGCAGTCCTGGCACCAGACCGGGGATGGCCAGGGCGACCGCGATGATCCCGAAGGACCACAGCAGCAGCGTCCGACGGCCGATCCGCTCGACCACCCAGAGTCCGGGAATGCCGCCGACGACGAACAGCGCGGCGAGGAAGATCTCCGCGGAGTTGCCCGTGATTCCCATGCCCCCCAGCAGGTCGGGGGCGAACGAATAGAGTGCGAACAGCGGGATCACCTGGGCAGTCCAGAAGATGCCGACGAAGAGGGTGCGCTTCAGATAGGGCGAGCGGAACACCGTTGCGTAACTGGTCTTCGCCCCCGTCGGTTCGGCGGCCAGGTCGGCCACGCCGTACTGCGGGCCGAAGACCTTCTTGATCGAGCGGTCGGCCTCGTCGGAGCGCCCCTTGCTGAGCAGCCATCGAGGCGACTCCGGCGTACCGAGCCGCAGGAACAGGGTCACCACGGCGAACACGGCCGGGCTGGCGAGCATGAAGCGCCAGGCGTTCTCGCCGAGCCCTTCGAGGCTCACACCCACGATGTACGCGGCCGCGGCACCGAGCGCCCAGACCACGAAGGTGGCACCGAGCATCCGGCCGCGGAACCGCCGGGGGAGGTACTCCGCCAGCAGGGATGTGGCGATCGGGTAGTCGGCACCGATGGCCGCGCCGAGGAGGAAGCGCAGGAGCACCAGCTGCCAGACCTCGGCCGCGAAGGCCGACAGGATGGAGAACAGCGCGAGCGCGGCTAGGTCGGCGATGTACATGATGTGCCGGCCGATCTTGTCGGTGACGTATCCGAAGACCGCCCCACCGAAGAAGATGCCGACCAGGCTGGCGGCCGCAACCAGACCCTTGTCACCGGTGCTCATGTCGAAGGCCGGAGTAAGTGTCGTGAACGCGACACCGATGATTGTGAGCGCGTAGCCGTCGATAAACGGTCCGCCCGACGAGTAGGCGGTCAGTTTCTTGTGGAAGCGCGTCAGTGGCGCGTCGTCGATGAGGTTCGATCGAGCGGTCATGGCGGGGAGTCCTTGGCTGGCAGTGGCGCCGTGCGGAGATGCCGCTCCACATGTTTGCCGACCTCGCCCGCGTCGTGCAGAGACAACAGCGCTCAAAGTTCCCGCGCGTCCTTATACATTCGCACAACGCTGCTATACAGACGGTCGGCCCCGTCGTACCTTGACGCCATGTCGATCACGGTGGGCGAGCTGCTCGAGATGCCGCGACTGCGCCTGAGACTCCACTCGGGGGCCGACGCGCTGGACCGGCCCGTCTCGTGGACGCACACGACGGACCTGCCCGAGCCGTGGCGCTGGGTGGCCGGCGGCGAGCTCCTCATGACGAACGGCATGCCGATTCCCCGGAGCGCGTCCGGGCAGGAGGACCTCGTCCGGCAGCTCGTCGCCCACGGTGCCGCCGCGCTGGCCGTCGGCGAGCAGATGTACGCCCCGCCGCTGACCAAGCGGATGACGCGGACGAGCGAAGAACTGGGTTTCCCGGTGCTCTGGATCGCCTACCCCATGCCGTTCGTCGCGATCTCCCGCGCGGTCGCCGAGGCAACCCTGCTGGAACAGTCGCAGCGCCTGATCCGGACCGAGCGGATCTACCAGGCGCTGCAGCAGATCTCCGCACAGAGCTCCGGATTCAGGACGCTCACGAGTGCGCTGCGCCGCGAGCTCGGCTGCGACGTCCGGGTGTGCGACCGGGCGACCGGGCACGACTGGTACCCGGGCGTTGCTCCGCTTCCCGAGGAGATCCGCAACAGTGTGGCCGAGCGTCGCGGCAGGCTCCGCGCCGGCGTCATTGCGGTCCGTCTCGATGATGACCGTCGCGCACTCCTGGTCGACGTACCGACACATCCCGACGCGGTCCTGGTCGCCCTCCCCGAACATACCGAGCAGCCGGACGCGCTCCTCCTGCAGCACGCCGCGACGGTGTGCGCGCTGGCGCTCTCCCAAGCCCGCCTGACCATCGAGCACGACCGCAGGAGAGGTGAGGATCTGCTGCTCCAGATCCTCGATGCGCAGCTGGCGCCGTCCGTGGCCAGGCGCCAGCTGGAGGAGCTCGGCCTGCGGCTCGATGGAGCGGTTTGCGTTGCGGCACGGAACGAGGACGACCCGGACCTGCTCAGAACCATGCACCTCAAACTGTGGCGCTCGGCCGTCAGCCACGTCACGGCCCACCGCGGCGGCACGTCGTTCACGGTCCTGCCCGACGGCGCTGCCGTGCAGGTGCTCGCGCAGGCTCTCGGGGACGGCGGTCGGGCGGGTGTCAGCGACGTGGTCGGCCGCTCCGACCGCTTGGCGGACGCGGCACGGGAGGCCACGTGGTCGCTCGACATCGCGCGGGACCAGGGCGCCTCCCTGCTGCGGTACGCCGACACCGACCTGCTCCTCGGTCCACGCAACCCGGCCGAGGCACGAGCACTCGTCAATCGCGTGCTGCGCCCCGTTCTGGAACTGCCGTCCGAGCAGGCGAACGAGCTGCTCACGACCCTGCGGGTGTTCTGCGAGAACGGCAGGTCCTGGCAGCGAACGGCCGATGTCTTGCACGTCCACCGACAGACGGTGCTTTACCGCGTTCGGCGCATCGAGCAGTTGACCGGGAAGCGTATCGCCGACACCGGTGATCTGGCGGCGCTTTGGCTTGCCCTGAAAGCTGTCTGAGAGGGCGTCGCCTTGACGGGTGTTTCGGTCTGAAGCTGAAGGGGGCCGACGCGGGAGAAGCTGGGCTGTGGGACTGTCCGTCTGCCAGTACAGCGACGTTCGCCGCAGTACGCGGCGCAGGTAAGACGGAGCGCCCGTACGGCGCTGAACGGTGGGGGTCATCTGCGAACTGGACAATGACCAGGACAACGCGCACCACCTGCCGGGGGATCACAGCAGACCGCTGCAGAGCGGCACGGACGACGCGGTGCCCGCCGCCTGGCAGGAGACGCCAGGCCGGGGCGACGACGCGTCAAACATTCAAGTGATCTCCCTACAACCACTTGGCTCGATCGCATGTCTGACCGGGCGTGGCAGCCGTCACGCCCGGTCGCGGGCACTGGCATGTCCCAGGAGTTTTTCGACTCCGCCTTCCAGAGAACCGGAAAGGTCAGGCACGTGCACCATCGCATCTCCAGCCGTCGGCTCGCCGCCGCGGTCCTCACCCTGTCCACGGTCACGGCCGTGACGGGGACGCTTCTCACCGTCCCGGCCATCGCCGCCGCCCCCGCTGCCGTGGCCGGGGCCACCGCCGTCGCCGAAGAGGTGAAGCTGCCCGTCGACGCCGAGGTCGTCAGCACCGGCGACACCGGCTACCTCACCTCCCGTAAAGACGACTTTGGCAACACGGTCCTGGAGTGGCGGACGTACGCCGACGGCTCGGTCCTGCCGATCAACAGCGGCACCATGGGCCATGACAGCAACTCTGACATCGTCGTGACGAGCGACGGCGCGAGCACGGTCTTCCTGCGGGACATGGAGGCCGGCTCCACCTGGTCCAAGGTCTTCAACCTCGCGGACGAGTTCAAGCCCGGGGCGAAGCTGGTCGGGGTGGTCGGCGCAAACCTGTTCGTGAGCGTGCCCACCACAGGGGACTACCTGGAGCTGTACCAGCTCGCCGACGTCAACGGGAACTCGCAGAAGACCAAACTCTCGTCCAGCTCCTACAACACCGGCTACAAGGTGGTCGCCTCCGCCGGCAACAACCTGCTCGTCCTGGGCACCTCCCGGGAGTTCTCGGGGGCGGGCTTCCGGACCGCGTACTGGAAGGCGCACACGAACGTCAACTACGGCACGGTCATCGACAGGCAGGGCCTGGAGAACATCGCCGCGTGGACCCCGGACGCGACGGGTGCCCTCACCTCCGAGTACGAGGCGTGGATCGAGCACCCGTCCGGGGGCAACGAGCTCGTCGTGGACGCGGGCGCCACCGAAAAGAGCTTCGACCTGGGCGCCGCCATGGGCGGCGCCGTCGTCGTGGGCATCGTCGGGGACGTCCTGCTCTACGGCGTCCCGGGCACGGCCGCCGGGGACTCGGTGAGCCCGCTGTACGCGCAGGATCTCGTCACTGCCGGTGCCGAGCCGTACAAGCTCCTGGAGCGCTTCTCCAGCGCGGCCCACGCGCCGGACGGCAGCCTGATTGTGCGCGGCGCCGCGCACGACGCCGACGGGCTGTTCCGGGTCGCCGACGGGGTCGGCGGCGCCCGCCCGGAGGTCACGCTCGTGGCGGACACCGGCCGGGTCCTGGCCCTGACGGTGGCCGGGTCGAAGGTCCCCACCGCGGTGAACCTGGAGAAGAGCGGCACCCCGGTCCCGATGGAGTGGACCCTGTCCCGGGCGGACGCCACCGTCGACGTCACGCTCACGCACGTGGCCACCGGCAAGAAGCTCACCAAGCGCCTGCCGCAGCCCGCCTCCGGCAGCCGCTTCACCTTCACGTGGGACGGCGTGCTGGACGGCATCAGCGCCCCCAACGGCGCCTACACCTGGGGCATCACCGCGACCCCGACCGACGGCGTAGGCGGCCCGGCCACCGCCTCGGGGAGCTTCCAGGTCTCGCGCCAGGCCAACCCGCACGACTTCAACGACAACGGTTCGACGGACGTCCTGGCCCGGGACGCCTCGGGTGTGCTGTGGCGGGACGACCTCTTCGACGGGCCCGTGAACGGCCAGTACAAGTCCGCCCGCCGGACGAAGATCGGCCCGGGCTGGCAGACGTACAAGCAGATCGAGGCCGTCGGCAACATCGGCGGCACCGCCCACGGCGACCTGGTCGGGCTCGACGGCTCCGGCGTCCTGTGGCACTACCTCGCCAAGGGCGACGGCACCTTCACCGCCCGGCAGCAGATCGGCGGCGGCTGGCAGATCTACGACAAGCTCACCGGCGGCTCCGACCTCGACGGCGACGGCAGGTCCGACCTGGTGGCCACGGACAACTCCGGCTACCTGTGGTTCTACAAGGGCACCGGCAGCACCTCCAAGCCGTTCGCGGTGCGAAAGAAGATCGGACTGGGCGGCTGGCAGGCGTTCAACCAGATCACCGCCGTGGGCAATGTGGCCGGCGGCGCCGCCGGCGACCTCGTCGCCCGGGACAAGGCCGGCGTACTGTGGCTCTACCAGGGGCGCGGCGACGGCACGTTCGCCACCCGGGTCAGGATCGGCGGCGGCTGGCAGGTCTTCTCCCAGCTTGTCGGCGCCGGGGACGTCACTAACGACGGCCGCCCCGACCTCATCGCGTACGGGGCGGGCGGCACGTACGTCTACGGCTCGACGGGCTCGACGACGTCGGTGTTCACCCGGCAGACGACGACGCTGTACGCGGGTGAGGGATCCAAGTTCAACTCCGTTTCCTGACCGGGACGTACAATCTTTCGATCTCCTCGGGCTCTGTGGGCATCGCCGACGACCGTCCTGCTGGACCAGCAGGACGCTGTCGACATCCCCTACCAGATGGTCCGCGGAGCCGCCGGCCGTGAGGGGCAGGGATCTGGGACGCGTCAGCCGGGGGGCGAAGGGGTTTGGTTTCCCTGGGGAACGGTCTCTCGCCGGCGAGCGGATCTTGCGGTCAGGGCGCCGATGGGCGGCGCGCATTGAGTGCGCGCCGCCCATGGTGTGTGTCTACGACACCAAGGCATGGGCCGACACCGGCTACCGCACCAAGGCCGTCGACCACGGCGCCCGCCTCGGCACCGACGTCGAAGTCACCCGCCGCGACCCTGCCCAGAAGGGCTTCAAGGTGATTCCGCAGCGCTGGGTCGTCGAGCGGACCTTCGGCTGGCTCATCCACCCACCGCCGCCTCGCCCGCGACTGCTCTTCGGCCTCGCCGGGGGCCGCGCGCATGCGGGCGCGGTACCTCCATGTGCCCGACCACCTGATGAAGGAGGTGGCCCGGAAGATCGGCATGGCGATCTGGGGATCCCCGGAAACAGCCTTTGTGGACAAAGACCAGGACAACGAGGTCTGAGGCACGTCGAAGGGGCCCCCCCCCGACCGTGGGGGCCGTCAACAAAGTTGCCCGGGTTGGCCTGGGGGTGGATAAGAGATTGGAACTCGTGTGGGGGTGGCCCCCACACCCTTTCCG